>WFRQ01000099.1 GCA_015486425.1 Deltaproteobacteria bacterium
ATTTTGCCAGAGCGAACTTAAAAAATCAAGAAACTGTTCATGAGTAGCGAAAAAACATGCCATCACCTTAGGGACAAACCTGAACAGTTACCTTTACGCTCGATTTAGGCTTTAAATTTTTGGAAAGCTCATTTCAGGCACAACCTGTTTACATCACTGCAACACCACATGAATCAACTCCTCAGGCTTTTTTATGATATGGTCAGCACCGTTTTCCTCAAGCTCCTCTCGCTGCCTGAACCCCCATAGAACGCCTGTGGTAAACATGCCTGCGGCCCGGCCTGTTTTCATGTCAATTGCCGTATCCCCTACGTAGGCGGTTTCTTCAGGGGCAATGCCGGTTTTCTCTGCTATCTCAATGGCACCGGTGGGGTCAGGTTTTCTCGGGATGCCGGGCCTTTCCCCGAAAATCAGTCGGAAGTATTGTACAGGCAGGAACTGCTCCACACACCTTACGGTAAAGTCATGTATCTTGTTTGAGAGTACTGACATGGTTATGCCCTGCCTGTGCAGTTCTTCCAACAACTCAGGTATACCCTGATATGGAGCTGTCTTAACCGCCCAGTTCTGCCTGTAATCCTCAATGAATTCCCTGTAGCACTGCTCAAGAAGCTCCGGGCTGCGGGCCTCTGCAGGCACTGCCCGCTCTATCAGCCTGTGTGCGCCGTTTCCAACAAACATCTTGTAGGCTGACGGCGGATGCACAGGCCAGCCGTGGCGCTCAAGTATTCTGTTCATAGAGTCTCCAAGGTCCTGCAGTGTGTCAAGAAGGGTCCCGTCCAGATCAAATATCACGGCCTTGTACCTGCTGTCATTCATGAAAATACAGCCTCTTTAATGATTGCGTAGAGCTCATCGGGATCTACTGGTTTTTCTATGCAGTACTTCATACCTGCCTTCTGATATGCCTTTCTGTGACTTGTCCATGAATGGGCCGTAAGGGCAATGACAGGTATGCCTGAGCATGAAGGAATCCCGCGTATAAGCCCTGCTGCCTCCATTCCATTTATATCAGGAAGCTCGATATCCATTAAAATCACATCAAAGACATTATGGGCCGCGGCATCAACAGCGGCATTTCCAGTGGCAGCTCCTCTGACCTCCATACCAGCCATTTCAAGAAGCTGCCTTACAATCTGCCTGTTTATGGCATTGTCTTCCACAAGAAGTACCCGTACCCCTGAAAGGTCTGTGTCGGTCTTTTCCGTATATGTGCAGGAAAGATTGCCTGCCTGACCTGAATCACAGGAGAGCAGATCATGAATTTTTTCCAAAAGGGCCTCTCTCTTTACAGGTTTCATGATAAACCCTGCGGAACCCTGAACGTTGTCATCACTGTTGAGGCATGCCTCATGGACCATGCTCATCATCAGCAGAGCTGGCAGCCCCATAATGATGGCAGGGGTCTGAATGCCCTGGTTTCGCAGTCTTTTCAGTATGTCTATTCCATTCATGCCGGGCATTTTCCAGTCCAGCACTATGAGATCAAAGGCGCCGGTGTCATCCGGCCTTTTTGCCTGACTGTCAGGGCTGGAAAATCTTTCCAGAACCTGCTCCCATCCATGAACCGATTCCACCCTGCAGCCTGCCGCAATGAGCATGTCGGCAGTGACCTGGGCAGCAAGCCTGCTGTCATCCGCAAGCAGTATGTTCAGGCCCTGTGTCAGTCTCGGGCTCAGCCGCATGGGTACAGGCTGCTTTTCCACACATTCAAAAGGAATGGAACACGAAAAGGTTACGCCTGAATCAGCGCTGGTGGAAACGCTTATCCTGCCTGACATATTGTGTACGATTCTTCTACAGATTGGAAGGCCCAGACCGGTACCGACCGGGGGCTGCTCTCCATTATTGTCCTGAGGGTTTATGCATGCAAGCAGGCTTCTGGCCTCATGGTCTGTAAGATTGCTGTCCATGCATGATATGGCGCATTCAAGCACGAACACACCGTTTTTTTCAAAATGGCCTTCTGCATTCAAAAGTATTTCCCTGCCGCCAAGCCACTTGATATTAAAATGCAGAAGATGTGTCAGAAGCTGCCTGAGGCGGGTGGAAGAGCCGGAAAGCAAAGCAGGAAGCCCTGAGGATATATCCATCACAAGCTCCACATCCTTCTTGAGGGCAAGTTCGGCACAGGCGTCACATACATCATTTATGAGCACGGAAGGGGTAAATTCCTGCTCTTCGACCTCTATCTCTCCCTCCTCAAGGAGAGACAGGTCCACGATATCATTGATAAGCTCAACAAGTGTGTCAGTGGCCCTCTGTATGGTGAGCATATAATCCCTTACACCAGGGGAAAGCTCCTGTCTGAGAGCAAGGCCGCTCATGCCCACTATTGTGGTGAGGTGTGTCTTGATCTCATGATGCATCTCGGCAAGGAACATGTGCCTGTAGCGCCTTGATGACTCAAGCTCCTCCTGAGCGCTGCGCAGAGCGGATCTGAGTACACGATTTGCCTCCTTTTCCTGCTGAAGGGCTGCGGCAATAATGTCATGGCCCTGGCTGCCACGGCTTCTGCAACGCCTGATGGCAAGCTGGTTTGCCACCCGCACCTTCAGGACCTCAGGGTGGACGGGTTTTCTTATGAAGTCAGCAGCACCTGCCTGCATGGCCTCTGTAATCTCATCCTCCTCAGCCTTGCCTGTCACAACGATTACGGGAATATCTGCTGTGGTTTCTGATGCCTTGAGCTGCCTGCATACCTCAACTCCATCCATGCCGGGCATTATCAGGTCCAGCAGAATCAGGTCAGGAGGCTGCGGCGAGGCCGCACACTTCAATGCCTCATGACCACCTGTGGCCACCATGAGTCTGTAGGTTTCCCTGAGTATCTGGCTCATGACCTTAATGTTAAGGGGCTCATCATCCACAAGGAGTATTTTTTTCTCTCTCAATGCCCTGTTTTCACAAGAAAGGTTCATGTCTGCATGCTCACTATACGTAACTTCTCAATAAGTCCGTGCAAATTCTCCTGTAAATGCTTACAAGGCGCTGCAGACACAAGATGGAGAACAGGCAGGCGTACTTGCTGTACTTCAAGCGTCTATTTCAAGCATCAGGCAACACAGTAGATGCGATACCCTGGGAACAGATACTAATTGGACGCAGATAAACGCA
>WFRQ01000100.1 GCA_015486425.1 Deltaproteobacteria bacterium
TCAGCTCAGGATGGCCTGAAGATGAGATGCGAAATCGGTAAGTTATTTTTAGACAGCCCCTTAATAAAACAAGGGGAGTTCAAATGTCTGCACCTGTATTTAAACAATCCACAACACTGACCCTTAAAAAAGGGGATATTCTTATTCTGCCCTGGTTTGATGGCAGGAACCCTTGTTTCACCACAAGCCTCATCCCTGATATTGCTGCAGATACCCGGCCTGACAAGGAGGGCGGCGCTGCAACCGTCTTTGCAGGGCGTATAAAAAAAGGCCGCATGATTGCCAGGGCACAGCGCCTTGATGCCAGACATACCACCCCTGCCGATGCCCTGAAAAAGGCGGTATCCGACGCTGTTTCTCTATGTGAAACAGAAAATATGAAGAGAGTGGTGGTACTGCTGGACAATGATGATTCCGGCCTGGTTCACGCGGCCCATGAAGGCACGGTTACAGGTGGCTACCGTTTTGACACATACCTGTCTGATAAACCTGATCTTCCCCTTGTGCTTGCAGTCACACGCAAGGGACTGAGAGGGCTCAGGAGAGAAATTGAAGAAAATTCCATTCTCTTTCATTACTGCAATTTTGCACGGGACCTTCTGAATGAGCCCCCAAATGTGATAACCCCTGTAACTCTTGCCGAAAGATACGCCAGAGAGGCCGGTAAAGTCGGGCTGGACATAACCATATGGGATGAAAAAAAACTTGAAGAGGAACAATGCGGCGGCATTATCGCAGTGGGAAAGGGCGCTGCCTCTCCGCCAAGACTCATCATTGCTGAGTACAGACCACGTGGTGCATCTATGCATCTTGTGCTTGTGGGAAAGGGTATCACCTTTGATACCGGAGGATACTGCCTCAAGCCATCAAACTCTCAGATTGGCATGAAGTACGACATGGGAGGGGCTGCAGCAGTCCTTGCTGCTGGAATGGCAATAGCCTCGCTTGAAATCCCCATTAACCTCACTGTCCTTGCTCCGCTGGCAGAAAATGACATCTCCTCGTCTGCCTATCACACCACTGACATTATTAAAATGCGAAACGGGACCAGCGTACAGGTTGACAATACTGATGCTGAAGGGCGTCTGATACTGGCAGATGCCCTGTGTCTGGCATGTGAAAAAGAGCCGGACTGGATAATTGACGCTGCAACCCTCACCGGTGCCTGCTGCGTTGCCCTTGGCGAAGATATCGCTGGGTTATTCGGAGATGATGAGGAGTTTAACAGTACGCTTGTGCAGTGCGGAAGGGAGTGCGGGGAACTTTACTGGCCGCTTCCTCTGCATATGCCATACATGGAGGAGCTCAAGACCCCTGCGGCTGACTGTAAAAACATAGGGGGCAAATGGGGCGGCGCTTTAACAGCAGCCCTGTTTCTGAAAAAATTTATCAAAAAAGAAATTCCCTGGATTCACCTGGACATCGCAGGCCCTGCCGTGAAAGAAGAGCCGCTGGGGCATCTTGGAAAGGGTGCAAAGGGATTTGGTGTAAAGACAATGGTGAATATTGCCCGCAAACTGGGGGAAAAATAGACGAAATCCCATAAACCTCCCACGGGTGGACCCAGAGCGCCAGCATGAGAGGGATGATTCACAGGCTGAGAGGCGCAACATGAAAGTCTTTGTTTGACTTTCCACGCCATTTGTATGATAATTTTTAAAAGTTAACCTTAAAAGAAGGAGGTCACAAAATGAGCGTTTACAAATTTATCGAACTCGTGGGAACAAGTGAAAAATCATGGGAAGACGCTGTTGCAAGCGTGGTGGAGACTGCCAGCAAAAATCTGAAAGATTTGAGGGTTGCGGAAGTAAAGGAGATGGATGCCAAAATTGAAAACGGCAAGATCGCCGCTTACAGAGTAAAGGTCAAACTGTCATTCAAATACCGTCAGGATTAATTTTTTCACAAAAATACCATCGGCAAGAATTATTATTGGCCTCGTTAATCTAAACGCATATAAGGCTGGCTGGGGCGGTTAACGCCCCCTCAGCCTGCTCTCCAAATTATATACAGCCCTCGCTCGTTTACTATTCCTTATTAGTAACTGCTCCCCCCTCCAGGATGAATTCCCATAACGGAAAGTCGCTTTGAACACAACATTTTTCCCTTGACACATGCATTAACCCCGCATGATTGCCAATAGCATAATTTGGCTTGAAAATATACTGGGCTTTCGCTTGTACGTTTCAGGCCAAAGGGGGTTGCGCGGTGCAACATGAAAATTTGCCTGCATGATAACAGGCGCCTAC
>WFRQ01000101.1 GCA_015486425.1 Deltaproteobacteria bacterium
GGCTTGGAGGCCTGTTCAGGGAATACGGCATGGATATGACAGATGTGCTGGCCTCCCTGAAATGGAAGCCCCTTGTGCTGATAATAGGCAACTACTCATCAGGAAAGTCCACCTTTATAAATGAGGTGCTTGGAAGAGATGTCCAGCGCACTGGCCAGGCCCCTACTGATGACAGTTTTACCGTGCTTGCAGGCGCATCACCTGAGGAGTCCGGCAAGGTAATTCCCGGAAGCTCGGTGATTCGGGATGAGAGCCTGCCTTTCCAGCCTCTGCGCCACTTTGGTGAGAGCCTCACCTCTCATTTCAGTATGAAGCTGGTCTATTCTCCAGTACTTGAAAATATAGCCATAATAGACACGCCAGGCATGCTGGATTCAGTTACGGAAAAGGATCGCGGCTATGACTATCTCGGTGTGATAGGTGAGCTTGCCAGGTTGTCTGACCTTATTGTCCTGATGTTTGATCCGCACAAGGCAGGGACCATCAAGGAGACCTATCAGGTCATAAGGAGCACTCTGCCAGGCTCAGCAGGCGAGGACAGGGTACGTTACGTACTGAACCGCATAGACGAGTGCGATAATATAACCGATCTGCTCAGGGCATACGGGACTCTATGCTGGAATCTTTCCCAGATGACAGGCAGGAAGGACCTTCCCCGCATATACCTGACCTATGCGCCGTGTGATGAGTCCAGGCTTCCGCAGGGTTTTGAAGTATGGAAAAACGAAAGGCAGGAGCTGAAGCACTCTCTTGGCTCGGCTCCACGGCTGAGACTGGACCATATTCTGCAGCAGGTGGATACGTCGGTGCGGGAGCTTCGCATGCTGGTAGAGGCCCTGGACAGGTTCAGAAAAGGCTTTATGAAGCAGCTCAAGGCCTCTCTTAGAACATGGGGCGTTGGTGCGCTCCTTGTCTTTCTCTTCGGAGATACCCTGATGCATCTTGCTTTCGGTTATCCTGATGTCTCATTCCTTGGCAATCTTCTTTCAGGGCATGTTGGTATTACGGATCTGCTGTGGCCGGTTATCGGGGCCCTTGCAGTTGCATGCGGTGGTATTTTCTGGATTCAGAAGATAAAATTCCCGGCATATACAAAGAGGGTTCTCTCTTCGCTGGATTCGCTGGTCAAGCTTGATACGCCTTACAAGATGGATATTTGGCAGAGGGTCAAGCCCAGGGTAAGGGAGTTAATCAGTGAAAATCCATTCCATCAGTTGAGGCTGTCTCATTCAAGAAATCTGGTCAGAATAGAGAAGTTCCTCAAGTCTGATCTGAAAAAATTCTACAGGGAGCTTGAACAGGGCAGGTAGGCACTGACGGCCCCCTGCTGTCAATGTATAATTTGATCTGCTCAGGGGGGACCGCATCTGCTGCGTTGTCTGGGGCTCTAAGGGGCTGTCCAAAAATAAGTTGGATGATGGCGCGTTCAGATTTGGGTTAGGATGGCCTGAAGATGAGATGCGAAATCGGCAAGTTGTTTTTGGACAGTCCCTTAGTTAATAGCATTTTTTACAACTGATACCCGAACCGGAGATCGGGTACCAGGAAGAAAGCGGGAAATTAAAAATCTGGAGGATTTATGTCCGGACATTCAAAGTGGAGCACTATAAAACACAAAAAGGCCGCTACTGATGCCAAGCGCGGCAAGATGTTTACCAAACTCATAAAGGAAATCACCGTGGCTGCACGGCTTGGCGGCGGTGACCCTTCTGCCAACCCACGGCTCAGAGCCGCAATTGACGCTGCCAAGGGTCAGAACATGCCCAAAAGCAATATCGAGCGGGCCATCAAGAAGGGTACCGGTGAGCTGGAGGGTGTCAGCTACGAGGAGATTACCTACGAGGGTTACGGGCCTGGCGGCGTGGCAGTTCTGGTGGAGACCATCACTGATAATCGCCAGAGAACAGTGGCTGATGTGAGGCATCTTCTCTCAAAGCGTGGTGGAAACATGGGTGAGCCCGGCAGTGTGTCCTGGGTCTTTGAGAAAAAGGGCCTTGTTGTAATTGAAAAGGACAAGGTTGATGAGGAGACCCTGATGGATGTTGCGCTTGATGCCGGTGCAGATGATATCCGGGATGAGGGAAGCGAGTGGGAGGTGGAGTGCGCGCCTGAGGCCCTTCCTGCTGTGCGTGACGCCCTGACTGGTGCGGGGATAGAGATAATATCTGCCGAGGTCTCCATGGTGCCTGGCAATACCGTAAAGCTTGAGGACGAGAAGCAGGCAAAGCAGATGCTGCTTCTCATGGAAGCCCTTGAAGAAAATGATGACGTGCAGAATGTGTACGCCAACTTTGACATCCCTGAAGAGATTCTGGAAAAGGTGGCCTGATTGAAGCCCAGTGTCATCCTCGGCATAGACCCAGGCTCCAGGGCCACGGGTTTTGGCATAGTTGAGAGTTGCGGCTCTGATCTGCGCTGTCTTGGCGCAGGTGTGATCCGCGTGCGCGGGGATATGGAATTTGCCTCGCGTCTTGATCGTCTCTATTCAGGGGTGAAGCATGCGATAATGGAATATTCTCCATCTGTGTTTGCAATCGAGGATGTGTTTTTTGCACGAAACGCCAAAAGCGCACTGAAGCTCGGTCATGCCAGGGCTGCTGCCATGCTGGCCGCGGTTCATAACAGTCTGCCGGTTTATGAATATACGCCGCTTGCAGTAAAAAAGGCAGTTGTGGGCTATGGCAAGGCTGAAAAGGGGCAGGTGCAGCAGATGGTAAA
>WFRQ01000102.1 GCA_015486425.1 Deltaproteobacteria bacterium
CTGTACAATACCACGCTTCCACGAATGTATGAGCTCCTGTTCTTCGCATCCTTCGCATTCGCATTTGCCATAAAGGTCCCCATGTTCCCGTTGCATACATGGTTACCAGATGCTCACGTGGAGGCGCCAACTGCTGGTTCGGTTATCCTTGCAGGTATTCTCCTGAAGATGGGAACTTACGGTTTCATAAGGTTTGCCATGCCGCTCTTCCCGGATGGGCTGGTCTTCTTCACACCGTTCCTGATAACGCTTTCCGTAATCGGCATCATATACGGTGCTCTTGTGGCAATGGTTCAGCCTGATATAAAGAAGCTGGTTGCCTACTCTTCAGTTTCGCACCTGGGATACTGTATGCTAGGCCTGTTCGTTCTTACCAGGCAGGGTGTTGAGGGGTCGATCCTTCAGATGCTGAACCACGGTATATCAACCGGCGCACTCTTCCTTCTTGTGGGTGTTGTTTACGAAAGGCGTCATACCCGTCTCATCAAGGAGTATGGCGGCATTGCAAAGATAATGCCTGCCTATGCGACAGTATTTCTAATAGTTACACTTTCCTCAATCGGAGTGCCAAGTACCAATGGCTTCATCGGCGAGTTCCTGATCCTGCTTGGAACTTTCCAGGTAAATAAAATAGCGGCTGTGATTGCAGCACTGGGAGTAATTCTCGGAGCGGTGTACATGCTGTGGATGTTCCAGAGGGTCTTTTACGGTAAGGTTACCAATCCTAAGAATTTCAACATCCCGGACCTGAATCTGAGGGAGTATGTATACCTCCTGCCGTTGATAGTATTCATATTCTGGGTAGGTCTGTTTCCCAACTTTTTCCTTAACAAGATGCATAAGTCTGTAGATCATTTCATAGGGCAGGTGCAGGTCGGCCAGCAGCAGGTTGCGCAGGTTGATAATGAGTACGCGGCCCTGGACTGCATCAAAGAGATCATTCCGCTGAGGAGTAAATAGTCATGAGCAACCTTGGATTTTCCTTCAGCCTGGAGCAGTTATGGAATGTGTGCAGTGGACAGATACTGCTCATAATTGCTGGTCTGGTACTAATTATTGCAGACATCATGTTAATAGGAAGGGAAAAGTCTTCCAGGGCCGGTATAATCGGCTGGATTACAATCGGCTCTCTCGTTGCCGTTCTCCTGCATGTGATGTTCAGGCAGTGGGATGTTACCCAGACTGTTTTTTCCGGCATATTCTCTGCGGATAAGTTCAGCATGTTCGTATGTGCTGTTGTGATTATATCCGGTATTCTTGCAGCCCTGCTCAGTATCGGTTACCTGGACAATAACAAGGTTAATCACTCTGAATATTACATTCTGCTGATATTCGCTGTGTACGGTACTGTTGCATTCATACAGTCCGTGGATCTGCTCATGATGTTCATCACCTTAGAGATCATGTCCATTGCCGTATACGGTCTGGCCGCTTTTCTCAAAAGCTGCAGACACTCACAGGAGGCTGCATTCAAATATTTCATGCTCGGAAGTTTCGGGTCTGCATTCTTCCTGTTCGGCATGGCACTGATATACGGTTATACCGGCAGTGTAAATCTCAGCACTATTGCAGCTAAAATTGCTTCCGGCGGTCTCTTTCATCAGCCAGCCATTCTCATAGCCCTTGCCATGCTGTTTGTGGGGCTGTTTTTCAAGATGGCAATGGTGCCCTTCCACATGTGGACACCAGATGTTTACGAGGGAAGCCCCTCAGTTGTGACCGGTTTCATGGCCACAGCAGTTAAGGCAGCAGCATTTGGTGTTTTTGTAAAGGTTCTGTTCATCACATTCACACCGCTTCTCAGCACAGGTGGTAATTCAGAGTTTGCTTCAACTGTAAATCTCGCGGCATTAAGTTCCTACTGGAAGCCAGTTGTGTGGTGGTCAGCGCTCTTTACCATGTTCCTTGGCAATCTTCTCGCAGTATCCCAGCAGAACGTAAAGCGCATGCTCGCCTATTCTTCCATAGCCCATGCAGGCTACATGGCCCTTGGAATACTGGCAGCAAATGCAGACGGCAGGGCAGGTATTCTGTTCTACCTCTTTTCATACACCCTCATGAATCTCGGCGCATTTGGTGTACTCTATCTCATAGACGGTGTTGAAAGAAAGGCGCAGACCCTTGATGACTACAAGGGACTTGGTTTCAAGTATCCTGGGCTAGCGTTTCTGATGTCACTCTTTCTTGTTGCCATGGCAGGTCTCCCGCCAACTGCAGGTTTTATAGCCAAGTTCTATGTATTTTCAGCAGCCATTAAGGAAGGCTACATGCTGCTTGCAGCACTTGGTATCCTCACAAGCGTATTCGGCCTCTACTACTATCTCCGGGTAATCTGGATGATGTACATGGTTGACGCAGAGAAGGATGTAGTCCCAGGTACTGTTACAGCACCTACTCTCGTTGCCATAATCGTAGCTGCCCTTGGTGTCATGTACCTTGGTGTTCTTCCTGAGGGACTGGCCAATATCGCATCAGTGGCTCAGGCAAGTCTTTCCATGGTATTTTAATATATAAACACAAATAATTATCAGCTCAAAAGGCTGGGTCGCAACCATGTGGCTCAGCCTTTTTTCATTAGGAGGTACGTATGGGGGAACTCTTGAATATACTTCCAGTAAGTGATTTGAGGCAGCACGCTGCCGAGATCCTGAAAAAAATACGCGATAGCAAGCAGCCCGTAATTATTACACAAAGAGGACGGGCGGCTGCCGTTATGATCAGCGTCGAGGCGTATGAAAAAGTCGAACATGAGAAAGAGATTCTTTGGCTTTTGGCCAAGGGCGATAAAGAAATAGAAGCAGGCCAGGGTTATGACTTGGATACTGTTCTTGCTGAAGCTGATTTAATCCTTTCGCAGGAACCATCGTGAAAGTTCGCTTCACACCTGCTGCAAGAGCCCAGTTTCTATCTGCTATCGCATATATCGGACGTGATAAACCTTTTCAGCGGCAATCTAATTTCTACAGCATGCCGAAACAGTTTTGAGACGGCTCGAGGAATTTCCTGAATCCGGAAGAATCATACCCGAATTTCCAGAACTCCCCTTCAGGGAGGTAATCATACCTCCATATCGTTTTTTCTATAAAATCAAAGGTGACGTCGTCTGGATAGTTGCTGTTTGGCATGGTGCACAGCTTCCAAAACAACCAAGACATTGAACACATGTCTTCTGCATGCATATGGGGATTGGAGAAGAATGGTTGCCGAGTAACTTCTTTCCTTACAAAGTTTCTCCTAAATTGAGCGTTTCAAAATGTGGAAAAATATTTTTTTCAAAAAATTAAAATGAGTTACATCGATTATAACTTCCCAGTTTTGAAACCCTTCGGGATTGCCGTCTTCACTGCATCTCCTTTGTCATCCCCCCCATATAGCGCACACTATAATGGGAATTCCTCTTTTGCGGATATGTAGCAAATCCGAACAATCGCTCAAATTGGGATGATATTGTCCTGCACTGTTATTTTATTATCAGGGTTTCACCTGTCATTTCCGAAGGTTTCTTCATCCCCATCATATCAAGGACAGTAGGTGCAACATCTGAAAGCCCCTTGCCATCCTTGAGCTTTACTGACTTGAGCCCTGAATCCCCTGATATAAGAATAAAGGGCACGGGGTTTGTTGTATGGC
>WFRQ01000103.1 GCA_015486425.1 Deltaproteobacteria bacterium
GCTGAAAGCTCAAGGCTCAAAGGGATACAAGCTCAAGGCTCAAGGCTGAAAGCTCAAAGTTTAAAAACAAAAGCTGAACCGCTAAGAACGCTAAGAACGCAAAGGTTTTTTGCGGGTTCCCAAACTCCAGTTTGGGAACTATGAACCAGAAGCTCCTGCTTCCCTTGTGCTCATACAATGTCACACGCAGCAAGAGCGTATTTTCATTGTTCGTTGTGCCCGTCAGTGGGAATGGCAATTACCGTGAAAATACGTTGAGCTTTAGTCTGTACTTTTCAAAGCTTATTGCTGTGCATGATTATTTTCGCACATTCTATGCACAAAAAATCCCTTCTCCGGTTGCCGACCATGAATTATTGAAAAACAGGGTCAGTATTCCGGCCTTATATGGCAGAAACAGGTTTTTACTAAAAGGGAAAAGTCAGAAGAACTGAATTGACGCTCAATCTATGAAAAGTGACTATGTCTCGATATGCATATGCCTGAGTCCCTCCTCGAAATCAATCTTTGTAAGCTGTTTGTATGCTTTGTCACAGGGAAGGTGATGTAGTGAGACATTTACTACATTTTCACCATGAAAATTATGTGTTCTCCCTTTATGGCTATCTGATATTTCTGTTTAGAAATCACTTTCTATCAGCAATAATTGTGCCAGTGATGTATTTAGGGTGTTTGTTCCATTATTTCAGTAGGTTCTAATGCATAATCATGTATAACCTTTTTGACGTTCCGAAAAACAGTGATTGTGAAATCCTACAATTCCCCTCTATTGTGTTGCAGACATTCGTACACAGAGAGGATATGATGATAATGCTTCATTGTGAGTATTGGTGTAAAATGCTACCCTTCAAACTGTATCTAATGAAAAATTACTTCAGCCATTATCATGGATGTAGCTTTATCAAGACCTATAGACAACAGATTATGGAATAATATCTGAAATGAATGAATTTGATGCAAAACTTGAAAATGCAGTCAGGTTTTTCAAAAACCATCTGACTGAGCTGCCTGATACATGCATAATGCTCGGTACGGGGCTTGGCGGAGTTGCCGCTGCCATGGATGTAATTTGGGAGGCTCCCTACGGGGACATACCGGATTTCCCGGTATCAACCGCACCTGAACATGCAGGCAGGCTTCTGCTGGGGAAAATAGGTGGGCATGTTACAGCCCTGTTTCAGGGAAGGTTTCACTATTATGAGGGGTATTCCACAAGGGAGCTTGCCTTTCCCGTTCAGGTCATGGCATCCATTGGAGTCAGGACGCTCATAGGCTGCAATGCTGCAGGGGGATTGAATCTCTTGTTTTCTTCAGGTGATATCATGTTGATTGAAGATCACATAAATTTCATCCCTGAAAATCCCCTGCGCGGGCCTAACCCTGATGTCCTTGGTGAAAGATTCCCTGACATGTCCAGGGCATGGACACCTGAACTGCGTGAAAGAATGGAAAGTGTGGCAAAGCAACTGGGAATAAAGCTGCAAAAGGGCGTATTTGTTGCTGTCCCAGGCCCCAGCCTGGAGACTCCGGCAGAGACCCGTTTCCTCGCTATGGCAGGGGCAGATGCCGTGGCAATGTCACTGGTGCCTGAGGTTATAGCCGCGGTTCATGCAGGAATGGATGTTCTTGGACTGTCCATAATAGCTAATGTCAATGATCCGGATAATTTTGAGCCAATTCTTATAGAAGATGTGATAGAACAGGCAGAGCGAGCCGAGAAGAGGCTTGAGAGGTTGCTGGTGGCATTTCTTAGTGAGTAAAGAGAGGAGAGGATATGGGTGAAGGGAATGCATGCAGAAACATATTCAGGGACAGCAGGTAGCCCTGCTGCCCCCTCTTGAATTGAAGCATCATCTCATGGACATATTACAAAGAAATGCTTTGTATGTGTGCCGTTTATGGTAATCATGGCTTTGCCGGTTGTTATTGCTGCAGGATAACCTGCAGATACACTTTTGGAACTGTTGGGCTGAACGGTGAAAGAGTCGCTGGTGGCAAAGCCTGAAGGTGAAAAGGTGATATCAGCGGCTTGGCCGGACTGATTGGCAAATTCCAGCTCTGCCCCTGGTTTGATGTATGAGATGTCGTTTTTTGTTCCTTGGTCAAATATCATTACGATTACATGCCCGGCTGCCTCTTCTGTTTCGCAGCTCTTTTCATCGGAAATTGTGAAATCTTCTTCATCCGGGCTGGCTGACTGCTCCTCATTATTCCTCGCCCTTGTAAACGTCTTCTGAAGTTTGTTCGTCATCTTCAGAAGGCTGCGATGTTTCAACATCCTCTTCATCCATGTCTTGATCATTTTTTTCGTCTGTATCATTCATGTCCATGTCTTCAAGTTCCTCCAGGAGGTCATACTCA
>WFRQ01000104.1 GCA_015486425.1 Deltaproteobacteria bacterium
GGATGGTCCTTTTTCCCGATGATCTTCATGTGCCCAGGCGTCTAAGGCGGGTTATGAGAAAGGGAACATTTCATGTCACCCTTGACAGGGATTTTGCAGGCGTTATCAGGGAGTGTGCCAAATCGGCCAACAGGGGGCATGAAGGAACCTGGATCACAGACCATATGATCCATGCCTATGAGGCACTTCACAGGGCGGGCTACGCGCATTCAGTAGAGGCATGGCATGACGGCAGGCTTGCAGGCGGGCTTTACGGAGTATCTCTTGGCGCTGTTTTTTTTGGCGAGTCCATGTTCTATCACATTCCGGATGCTTCAAAGGTTGCCTTTATAACCCTGATGCACTGGCTGATGGAAAGGGGCGTGCGGCTCATAGACTGCCAGGTCAGGACAGGTCATCTTGCAAGGTTCGGGGCAGTTGATATTCCAAGAAAGGATTTTTTAAGTCTTCTTGTGCGTTTGAGGTTAAGGAGGGGGCCTGCGCCTGGCCGGTGGGACATGAATAATCCAGAACAGGATCCTGTTTTGTGATTCCAAAAAATTTTCGGTGCCGAATGTCTGCGCCCTTTTTTGTGTACTGAGCGAATTGGGCACTTTTAAAAACAAAAAAATAAACTGCGGGACGCAAAAGACTCAAAGAATTGTTTCTATGTAATAAGCCTTTGTAAATGAACCCTCATTCATTTTTTGCTTGACATCACTGCACCTGTATGATAATTGGTATTTCACAATAATGATGATATGTGATACATCATGTCTTCGGGGAGATCAGGTGAGTTAAAGACCATTTTTCAACCGTATCACATAACAGCTTTTTACTGATGTGCCGGCTCAGTCATTTTTTCGGAGAGGGCCTTCAGGGGCATGTGTCAACGCCTTTTGGGCAGGAAAACGCATTTATCAGATGATGTGCTGATTTTTTCTGTAGTCAGTATTAGGGACCCGTTTTAAATGCGACACATGCTGTCAAACAGAAAAGCCTTGCATTTTATGGTAGGATAGCGGCGTATGGAGTACCGCATTCCTGAATTGATATTCATTATTTTAAGGCTGGCTTTTATAGCCTGAGAGGAGGCACGGTCATGATGAGCGGTTTTGAAACCATCGTCATGTATCTCGGCATGTCATTCCTTGTAGTAGTGATCATGCTCGTTGTATCTGCACTGCTCGGTCCTTATCGTCCCGGGCCGAGAAAAGCATCCACATTCGAATGTGGTGTCCCTCTATTGGATCCGGGCCACAAAAGATACGCAATCAAGTATTTTCTCGTGGCGGTTCTCTTTCTTGTTTTCGATCTGGAAACAGTTCTTATTTATCCCCTTGCATTAAAATATCGCGACCTGGCACAGCTTGGCTGGGGCATATTCCTGGAAGTATTCATTTTTGTGGCAGTCTTGCTGGCAGGTCTTATTTACGCCATCAAGAAACGCGCCATAGACTGGGATTAGTGGAGACTTGATTATGGGTTTTCAGGCTTATCAAGGTGAAGGTTGGCTTCTTACCAAGGCGGAACAGCTGATCAACTGGGGCAGGAGCCGCTCTCCCTGGCCATTTCCTTATGGAACCGCATGCTGTGGTATTGAGCTCATGGCTGCTCTCGCTGCAGGGTATGACATGGCAAGGTTCGGGGCGGAACGCGTTGGTTTTTCTCCGCGTCAGTGCGATGTCCTTATTGAGGCAGGGACCATTACTAAAAAAATGGTGCCAATCCTCAAGACTATTTATGATCAGATGGCAGAGCCCAAGTGGGTAATCGCCGTAGGTGCATGCGCCTGCACAGGCGGAGTATTCAGGACATACTCCACTCAGCAGGGTATCAGCGACATCATACCGGTTGATGTATATATCCCGGGGTGCCCCCCACGGCCTGAGGGTATTCTGTACGCTTTGTTAAAACTTCTCGACAAAATTGAGGAAGATCATCCTCTTTACAAACAGCGCCAGGAAGTTGCTGAATCACTGGAGGCCGCCAAATGAGCCTCAAAGACAGAGTAACAAAATGTATAGGGGAAGATGTTATCGCCGTTACCGAGAATATGGGCGATATTGGAGTCGAAGTACCCAAGGAGAGGATTGTTTCAGTACTTACGCGCCTTAAGGAAGACCCGGATACAGGGTTTGATTTTCTCAGTGATCTTTTTGGCGTAGACAATCTGGACTGGTACGAAAAGCAGAAGAAAAAGAAAAAGTCTAAAAAGAAGGCCGAAGGGGAAGAGGAGCAGGAGCAGGAGCAGGTGGAGGAGGATAAGGGGCCTCCTCCACCACGATTCGAGGTTGTTTACCTGTTGCTCTCACTCAAGACTAATGAGCGTCTGCAGGTAAAGATCAGGGTCCCGGAAGATGACATGACTGTGGATACAGTTACCGGCATATGGAAGGCGGCGGACTGGCCGGAAAGGGAGGCCTTCGATATGTTCGGGTTTAAATTCAAGGGACATCACAACCTCAGAAGACTTCTGATGTGGGATGAATTCGAGGATCATCCCCTCAGAAAGGACTATCCCCTGGAAGGAAAGGGTGAGGAGAGGCATCTCTCTTATGATTAAAAGGGACCCCTGCGGGGGCAGGGGCTCATTTAGAGGGGGAAGGAGACTCTTCATTAATCCCTTAACATACTTCTAAAAGGCTGTGAGTTCAGCCGTGCAATAGGTAAATCAGGTTCTGTGCTACTGGCGCAGAGGCTTTTGATAGACTTTCATGCTGAATGGGGCTGTATAAAGAACCGTTTCGGGTTTTTCATGCAGAAAATCAAGAACTCCCATAAGGCTGTGAAGGTAAAAGGCGGCCTGCCTGTGCGGTAAAGCGGCACATAGAGGTCAGTACCTGTACTTCTCACAGGCCTCACTGTTAATTCAGTGCAATGGCCTGTCAATCGTAGGGAGGAAACATAGTGGATTTTGATCCGGTATGCCACATAGACAAAGACCCTGATGATCTGGTTACTATTAACATAGGACCAACCCACCCGGCCATGCACGGCACACTCAGGGTAATTGCCAAGACAGATGGCGAAACCATAGTCAGTGCCGAGCCCGAAATCGGCTATCTGCACAGAGGGGTTGAAAAGCTGGGTGAGAGTTTCACCTATACCCAGTTCATTCCTCTTACAGACAGGATGAACTACTGTTCAGCCATAGCCAGTAACGTGGCCTATGAGATGGCGGTGGAAAAGCTTATGGGTATCAAGGTACCCAGGAAGGCACAGCTGGTAAGGACCATAATGATGGAACTTGCCCGTATCGCTGACCACCAGGTTCTTGTAGGTATTCTTGGCGTTGACCTTGGTGCCCTGACCCCCTTCTTCTACCTTATTATCCAGCGTGAAGAGATTTACGATATCTTCGAGTGGTATAACGGCGCTCGTCTTACCAACACGTTTGGCCGTATTGGTGGTGTTAACCACGACCTTCCGGACAAGTTTCACGAAAAATGGCCTACTCTCAGAGATACCATAAGAAAGGCCAATGACGAGACTGACAAACTGCTCACAAAGAACCGTATCTGGATAGACAGGTCAGTTGGAGTCAACGCCTTTTCAGCAGAAGATGCGCTTAACTGGGGATTTACCGGGCCATGCCTCAGGGCCTGTGGTGTAAAGAGGGATCTCCGAATTGATGAGCCATACATGCTGTATGACCAGATGGATTTTGATATCCCTGTTGGCAAAAATGGCGATGTCTTTGATCGGTACATGGTACGTATGCTGGAGATGGAGGAATCCATCAAGATCATTGACCAGGCCTATGTAATGTACCAGGACATGCCTGACGATGCGCCACTGATGGCCAAGGTGCCAAAGATTATCAAGCCGCCTGAAGGTGAAGCCTACCGGGCCATTGAGACACCGAACGGTGAGCTTGGTTTCTGGATAAGAAGTGATGGTACGGACAAGCCCTACAGAATCAAGATCAGGCCACCGTGCTACATGGTCTATCAGGCCTTTGGCGAGATGGTCCAGGGAGATATGATCGCTGATACCATCGCCTGTCTCAGTAGTCTTAATATCATAGCCGGCGAGCTTGACAGATAGGAGGCTGCATCCATGGAAGACTGGATTATTGATCTCATAAAAGTTGTATTCATCTGGGTCTGGTGCCTGCTCATTGCGGTGGTCATGACATGGGTGGAACGTAGGGGTTCAGCCATGATGCAGGACAGGCTCGGACCAAACAGAGCCGGGCCATTTGGGCTTTTCCAGCCTCTGGCAGACGGTATCAAGCTCTTCACCAAAGAAGAGATAATCCCGGAAAAGGCCAAGCGTTTCCTGTATGTCCTCGGGCCTCCTCTGTTTGCAATTCCTGCCTTTTCAGCTTACGCAGTGGTTCCGTTTGGTGACAAGATCGTACTTGGAGGAAAGGAGATAATCCTTCAGGTATCAGATGTAAATATCGGTTTCCTTTACGTTCTTGCAGTAGGTGCCATGGGCGTTTACGGAATGGTGGTAGGCGGCTGGGCTTCCAATAACAAGTACTCAATTCTCGGCGGCCTGAGGGCTACGGCACAGCTCATATCATATGAAGTGCCCATGGGGCTTGCGCTTCTTGCAGTGGTTCTGCTTTACGGAACCTTCAGTCTCAGGGATATGGTGCTTGCGCAGCAGGGAACATTCCTTGGATTCCTGCCGGCCTGGGGTGTTTTCAAACAGCCGCTTGGTTTCATACTGTTTATTGTAGCAGCCTATGCAGAGGCATCCAGGGTGCCGTTTGACCTGCCTGAGGCAGAATCAGAGCTGGTCAACGGATATCATACAGAGTACGGCTCCATGCGACTTGGTCTGTATCTCTTCGGTGAGTATGTGAATATTGGTACTCTCTCTGCAATCATGGTCAGCATTTATTTTGGCGGCTGGCAGTTACCTTACGTTGACATGAGTGCGTTTCTTGGGCCTGTTGCCTATGGAATTGCATCCTTCATGGTATTCTTTCTGAAGCAGGCATTCTTCCTCTTCCTGTTCGTGTGGGTACGCTGGACAGTGCCGCGTTTCAGATACGACCAGCTCATGGGGCTTGGCTGGAAATCCCTTATTCCGCTGTGTCTGGTTAATTTCTTTATTACAGCACTGCTTGTACAGCTGACAGTGTAGGTGGAGCAGAATCATGCCCAAA
>WFRQ01000105.1 GCA_015486425.1 Deltaproteobacteria bacterium
GAACTTTTCATGGGCTTTTGATACCGGAAATACAATTCACGCCCGCCATATCAGAACTGATAATGGTTGGAAAATCTTACTGGACCGCGGGCTGGATATTTTTCAGCATTATGACATGAATCGAGCTTTTTCTCTGAATAACAGGATGCAGAAGTATCGTTCCTGCAAGGCGTTTGAGGTGACTTTTATCGCTGAAAAGATTGCAAAATAATTATTCAGTCACAGTCGTTATGCAAGGAAATTATCATCCCGTTATCGTCTTTGATTTTGAAACCACCGGCCTTTCTTCATGGAAACAAAAAGGCTATAAAATTAGCGCATTACTTGCCAGAGGCCTTGAAGTCATACACTGGATGAGTGAGGAAGTTGCTGGCCCATGTCAGTAGCGGGAAGCCTGAGCTTGTGGAAGTAGAGGATGTCGAGTCCTTCCTCACCTGGTGGCTTGCTGGCGAGAAAGATGTGTCTTTATGCAGGCTGTGAGGAACGATGTTCTCACTGTTATTCTGCGCCACGGTTGTTAAAAGGCATGCAACCATGGTATCATATCCCTGACGCCTGCGTTAAGCGGACATGCAGCATAGTCTGACAGTCGCTCAATTCAGGAATCAATAACTCAAGGAATCAGGCCATGATAATCATCGCCCGCATCAGACCATATGCAGTAATCCTGCTGTCAGCAATTACCGTGACAGCCTGTGCCTCTTCCAAACGCCCTGTACTTTATCCCAACAGCCATTTGCAGGCAGTTGGCCAGGCTCAGGCACAGCGTGATATTGACTACTGCATGCAGCTTGCTTCAACCAGCGGGGTTAGCCGTCACAAGGATGGAGAAATAGCCAAAAAAACTGTTACCGGAAGTGCAATGGGTGCGGCAGGCGCAGGCACTGCTGCCCTGATCCTGGGACATGACGCGGATCATGTGCTGGCAGGAGCCGCTGGAGGAGCTGCCGCTGGGATGGTCAAGGGCGGTATTGATTCAACTGACATGAACCCGACCTTCCAGCGGTTTGTAGCTCACTGTCTCCATGACAAAGGCTACGATGTTATTGGCTGGGAGTAGAGGCTCCCGGATACAACTCAGGCATGGCATCTCGTTAACCATATAAAAAACACCTCCTGCCTTTACTCAGCACAATTTCAAAGGGAAAGACAGAAGGACAGTAAGGAGCATATCCGAAAAGTCCAATGGAATTCCCCGAATTACTGTTTGAAGAAGAGCAGGCATACAGAACAGCCTGCAGGCAGGTCACGGCTTTTTTCTATGCGAATGAAAATAGTCTGTCAGATGTAAGTGCCATAGGCAGAGAAATAAAATGCTGCTACACGGCGCTTGAGCCTTTTTTCCATGATTACACAGAGTCAATATGCCATGAATGCGCCACACCCTGCTGCGTAAACAGGCACGGATTTCCTGATTTTGAAGACCTTGTTCTGTTTCAGGCAATGGGCATAAGCATACCCGAATACAACTTCCACGTTATTGATACGGATATCTGCCAGTTTCTCACAAAAGATGGATGCAGCCTTACCCGGTGCATGAGGTCATACAGGTGTACCTGGTATTTTTGTGATTATGTTCTGGATGAATTTGAACATTCACACAGGATCATATTCGGAAAATTCGACTCGGCCATGAGCAGACTCGGGGACAAACGGGGCATGCTTCTCAGGCAGTTCAAGCACCTGTGGTTCGAAGACAGAGACCTTACTTCGCAATAAAATCCCTGACTGTTTCAAACATATAGATCTTACCAAGGAAAAAGAGAAACATTGAGAGAAAAGCCGCTGCAGGAACGGTAATAAACCATGAACCAAAAATCTTTCTGGTAATAGTCCGGTCAATACCGCCAAGGCCTCTGGCAAAGCCGATCCCAAGAATGGCACCAACCAGTGTGTGAGTAGTGGAAATGGGAAGTTTCATCCTGGTGCAGACAAGAACCACTGTGGTTGCGGCAATGTCAGCGGCAACACCGCGTGAAGGGGTAATTTCAGTAATCTTTGTCCCTACAGTAGCCATGACCCTGTAGCCGTATGTGGCAAGCCCGATCACAATGCCTGTACCTCCAAGTGCAAGCACCCAGAACGGCACCCCAACCTTCATGGCAACATTGCCTGTCTGAGCAATATTTACAATTGCCGCCAGAGGGCCAACTGCATTTGCCACATCGTTTGCGCCATGCGCAAAGGCTACGGAGCACGAACTTATGATTACCAGCGGAGTAAACACCCGCTCTACCTCATTCAGCTGCTCAGGAATCTTCAGTGTTTCCTTGCCCTCAAGGTAATTATTGATAAATCTTCGGGACAGCACCCCTGCTGCTGTGCTCAATGCAAATGCAATCAGAAATGACGTCCATCCGGACATCCATTCAAGACCGCCTATGACATGCTTGAGCCCCTTGTAGATAGTGGCAATAGTCACCACGAAAAAAACCAGGAAAACTATATATGGAACATACTTTCTGGCAGCCATCACCGGTCTGTGCTGGCCGAGGATGGCCCGTGAAATGAACTTGAACAGCACAAAGGCCATTATGGCGCCTGCTACCGGCGATATGAACCAGCTTGCCACAATCTGCCCCATCTTGCCCCAGTTTACCGCATCATACCCTGCCACCATTATACCAAAACCGGCAACTGCGCCTACAATGGAGTGAGTGGTGGAAACAGGCATACCGGCCCACGACGAGTAGTTGAGCCACATGGCGGCGGACAGCAGAGATGCGGTCATGCCGATAATCATCAGGGCAGCGGCATCTCCCGGGGTCATTCCAGGCAGAGAGGAAATCACTGAGGGGTCTACAATGCCCTTTCTCACCGTGTCTGTAACATGGGCGCCCACCAGCACCGCTCCTGCAAATTCACAAATCCCAGCCAGTATAACCGCCTGCCTGATGGTAATCGCCTTTGATCCCACGGCGTCGGCCATTGAGTTGGCCACATCATTTGCACCAATATTCCAGGCCATGTAAAGGCCCAGGATGGCCGCCAGCCCGATGACAATTGCAATATCCATTTATCCAGTCCGCCTGTTATTGAGGCTCGAAGTTTAAAGCTGAAAACTCATAGCCCGAAACTGAAAGGTTGAAAGTTAAAGATCAGCCGTGGATGTTAAAAAAAATCTGGCTGGAGAATCTCATGGAGATTGTATTTTCCGCTTGATACCTGACGATGATTGAGACCTTACCTGACTATCATGGTCCTCAGCATGTCTCCGGCATTTTCAGCCTCGTTGGCTATGGCACTCAGAGCCAGGAGCATCTTCTCGTAAAACATGATGGTAATTGGATCCAGTTCGTGCTCAAGACTGTAGATATCCTTGCTGAGCTGACGGGCCACCCTGTCCGCCTTCCACTCCTCCTCGCCGATTCCCTCGAGGTATTCCAGTACGCGCATGGCCTCGGCGCCGCCGAATGAAACTTCAGCGAGATTTTCAAGCTCCACGGCAGCAGTGAGAAGTGTGCCTGTAACCTGCAGTACCTGATTTACAAGATTGCAGAACTTGCTTTGAAGGTCAGGGTGCACCCTTGTCTTCCTGATTGTGAGTATGATGGAAAAATCCTCTACATAATCAGCTATCTTATCCTGCCTGTTAAGAAAATTATCAAGCTCAATGCGCTCAACAGGGAGAAAGTAGCGCCTGGGAAGCTGCAGGCGTATGGCATGCTTCAGACGATCAGCCTCATATTCAAGCTTTGAGACCTTGTTCTGAAGTTTTTCAAGCTCATCATACTCTTCCGCGATTACAGCATCTATCAGTGGCTGAATCAGCTCAATGCACTCATGAACCTTTTTTGTATGTTCAACAAGCGGTCCAAACGGCGATTTCCCAAAAAGGTCCTGAATAAGGCCCATATCTACCTCCTGTATTCTATGACTGCGGGAAAAGCAGGTTGTTCATAATTCCCGCATCCCTTAGACCTAATTAGAGCGTTTCAAAATTTGCGAAAATATTTTTATCATGCAATTAAAGGAAGTTATCTCAATTATAATTCCCCAATTTTGAAACCCTTCAGGATTGCCATCTTCACCACATCTCCTTTGTCATCAGGTTCCCGCACAGCGTGCTGCTGCGGGAATCCCTCTTTCAGGGATATGCGGCAAATCAAACAATCGATCAAATTAGGTTAGACTATGCCCGGCTTCATCTGGCATCATACGTAACTGCCCTGATAGACATCACTCCATTAAAGCATGAAGCCTCATATCTGTCTTGCCATGCCGGAGAGTCATGCATATTATGGCCTGGCCTCAAGGCTGCGTTCAGGCCGGGCTGCATGAAGGTCTGACTATTCTCAAAGATAGATAAGACCTTTATACCCATATTTCAAGCAAATTATGACTGACGCTGACAAGTAGCCTGCTCGTTAACGTGGCACAGATGCCTGATCATGTGTCAACACCCTGATACTACATGAAAACTAACTATAATAGATGATTAAATGGAACCTGTTTTTTCTGTTTACATAATTGTCGCTGCCATATGTTTTTTTGCCAGCTTTGTGCAGGGAACCAGCGGGTTTGGCTCAGCGCTTGTGGCCATGCCTCTGCTGATCATGGTGCTGCCTGCCGCCATGGCCACGCCGCTCTGCGTGCTCATGGGAGTTATTATCACATTTGACCTGACCATCAGGCTCAGACGCCATGTTGACACAGCCGGAGTCATGCTTCTAACAGCAGGATGCCTGCCTGGTATTGCCACAGGTATTTACCTGCTTGGCAATGCTGATGACGTAATTATGCGCCGTCTGCTTGGGAGTGTACTTGCCGTTTATGCTGCATGGTCTCTGTGCATCAGAATTCCCCGTGTCAAAATCCACAGGGCATGGGGCATTGCCGCAGGCTTCATGGCAGGCACCCTGGGAGCGGCCCTCAGCACAGGCGGCCCCCCTGCCATAATCTACTGTACCCTTCTGCACTGGGACAGGGACCGGCTGAAGGCAACTCTCTCGGCTTTTTTCCTTGTTACAGGCCTGTTTACTGTCACAGCCCACTGGCTCGCAGGCTTTACCACTCCGTCAGTGCTGAAACTCTTTGGTGTAAGCGCCCTGCCGGTGC
>WFRQ01000106.1 GCA_015486425.1 Deltaproteobacteria bacterium
CACTGGGTACCGCATCTACTGCGTTGTCCGAGGCTCGAAGTAAGGGAAGTACGCCTTCGCACCCTCCTTGCATCTGCAGTACCCCCTGAGCAGATACGTGTCAAAAAATATGTTGTGTGAAAAGCGACTTTCCGTTATGGAATTCATCCTTGAGGGCTGAGGGGGGGAGTGAGCAGTGTTTGTCTCGCCTTTTCGCGTATTGTGGAGGCTGTGTGGCTTTTTGAGACTTGTTCTGCGAGAAAATCTGCATATAACGTTCGTGACACCTCATGACAGTTTCAGAACCAGTCTCAAAAAGTTACATAGCCGCAGCACGTTATGATATTGGGACAAACAGGGAATGCTCCCGAAAAAACTACGGTTATGCATTCAGGCAGACAGGGGAGGAAAAACTCAGACCTGATTTGAACGATTGTCGAATCTGCTACATGTCCGCGAACTCAGATATTTCTGCGATCTTCCCCCTTTTCCTCAGGCTCAGGTGTTATATCAATGACACCTGAATAATCATTTACGCACGAGGCATCCTGCTGCTGCCGCCGCATCAATTCCCTTTCCATCTCCTTCATGGTCCGTTTTATACGCCAGGCAAAATAGGCGGCTGCAGCACTGAAAACTGCAAGCGCAGCCAGAAAAATAGGCAGGGTCAGAAAGAAAAATGCAAGCCCAAGCAGAATAAAGCCAATTAATGCAAATGGGGAGAGTGGTTTGTAATATACCTGATACTCTGTACGTCTCATAATAACTCCATGAAAAAATGAAAAGGCATCATCCATTACCCGCAAGCTCAGCGTCAATACGTTCAGGGTCTCCGCTGTTGTAATAGAGGATATTTTTCAAATGAATAAGCGCATCAACATCCATGCTTCTGAACTGGATGGCCATGCCTGTTTTGTCAGCCCTGACCACAGTCCCCAGTATATTCAGGTGCAGATCAGAACTGTCACCTGTAAGGCGCAAATTAACCTGACATTCTGTGCCTGCAGGAAACGGCTCTGAGGTCAGGACATAAAGCCCCTTAAGGCTGATATCCCTGGTACCCTCATTATCAGCAGTGACTGTCCGGCCACCCTCCCCTGTTTCTGTCACACTGACCGATGTCCTGAATGCCACCCTGATATTTCTGCGCCGTTCCTCTGTTGTTTCCAATACCCTAACTCCCTGCTGATTTTTCCACCATGGATCTGATTCTGAGCCTCAACCCCTGAAGCCTGATAAAACCCTCGGCGTCTGCCTGGCTGTACACCTCATCCTCTTCAAATGTGGCAAAATCAGGGCGGTAAAGTGATTTTTCTGCTTTTCTGCCTGCAACCTGGCAGTTTCCCTTGTAAAGTTTAAGCCTCACTGTTCCGTTTACCACTGCCTGTGATTCATCAATCATTGTCTGCAGCATCTCACGTTCTGGCGCAAACCAGAACCCGTAGTAGATAAGTTCCGCATATCTTGGCACAAGGGAATCACGAAGATGCATAACCTCGCGATCAAGGGTTATGGACTCAAGTGCCATGTGCGCTGTGCGAAGTATGGTGCCGCCTGGAGTCTCATAAACACCACGTGATTTCATTCCCACAAACCTGTTTTCAACCAGGTCCACCCTGCCTATGCCGTTTTCTGCTCCAAGCTCGTTAAGCCTGGCAAACAGGTCCGCAGGCCCCATACGTTTTCCGTCAATGGCCACCGGATCACCCTGTTCAAAATCTATCTCAACATAGACAGGGGTATCAGGAGCGGACTCCGGACTCCGTGTCCATGTAAACATGTCATCAGGAGGCTCGGCCCACGGGTCTTCAAGAATGCCTCCCTCATAGCTTATGTGCAGCATGTTGGCATCCATACTGTATGGCTTGGCCTTTGTAACCGGAACAGGGATATTATGGGCCCTGGCAAAATCAATAAGCCTGTTCCTTGAATTCAGGTCCCAAAAACGCCATGGGGCAATAATCCTGATATCAGGTTCAAGCGCCATGAATGTAAGTTCAAAACGAACCTGGTCATTACCCTTTCCTGTGGCACCATGGCTTACTGCATCTGCCCCGGTCTTCCTTGCTATTTCTATCTGTTCCTTTGCAATCAGAGGCCTGGCAATGGAGGTGCCGAGAAGATACACGCCTTCGTAAATGGCATTGGCACGAAACATGGGAAAAACATAGTCCCTGATAAAATCTTCCTTTAAATCCTGGATAAACACATCACAGGCACCGGTATCCACAGCCTTTTGACGCACAGCATCCCAGTCCTCATCCTGACCTATATCAGCCGCATAGGCAACAACAGGACATTCATAGGTCTCCTGAAGCCATTTGAGAATAACTGACGTATCCAGCCCGCCTGAATAGGCAAGCACTATCTTATTGATATCCGCATTTTTCATATCTGTTTTTACTGCTGTCATGAATCAGTCCTCCTGAAGCTCCATTGCCCACTCCAGAATGGACCTGTGAATATGCATCTTGTTTTCTGCCTGATCCCATGCCGCAGACTGAGGCCCCTCCAGGACCTCCTCTGTAATCTCTTCATCCCTGTGTGCTGGAAGACAGTGAAGCACAATGGCATCCGCCTTTGCCCTGGACAGCAGACCGGCATTAAGCTGAAAGGCCCGGAAAGCCTCGCGCCTGGAATCAGCCTCCCCTTCCTGGCCCATGCTGGCCCATACATCTGTATTTACTACATCTGCAAGGTCAACAGCCTCCTCAGGGTTATTGCTCACATGAATCCTGTCTCCTGCCTCATCCCTTGCCTTTTTTAAAATAGCTGCGTCAGGCTCAAACCCCCTGGGGCAGGCAAGATACAGAGAAAACCCCATGCGGGCTGCAGCCTGAATCCATGAATGGGCCATGTTGTTGCCGTCGCCTATCCAGGCAATCTTGAGATCCTCAAGGTTTCTACCCTTATACTCAACCACAGTCATGATATCTGAAAGTATCTGGCACGGGTGGTGCTCGTCTGTCAGGCCGTTTATCACAGGAATGGAAGACCATCGAGCCAGTTCATCTACAATTTCCTGACCATAAGTGCGCACCACAAGGCAGTCAAGGTATCTCGACAGCACGCGTGCAGTATCCTTGAGAGGTTCCCCGCGTTTTAATTGAAGGTCCCTTGACGGCATAAACACCACATTACCGCCAAGATGATACATTGCGGCCTCAAAGGATATCCTGGTCCTTGTGGAAGGCTTTTCAAACATAAGCCCGAGTATCCTGCCTATGGCTGGTCTGTAGGGCCTTCCGGCCTTCTGGTTATTCTTGAGCTTAATTGCCCTGTCAATGAGGTTCAGCAGGGTGTCCCTGTCCAGATCAGACACCTGAAGGTAGTGCCTCAATGTTTCTCCATGTCCTGTAATTGTTGAAGTTGTCATTTCATCATTCTCTGTAATATAAGGCTATAATCAAATTGTTATCCAAATTGAGGTGTTACTGAGCCGTAATATCGGCAATTCTTTTCTCAAGGGCCTGAAGCATACTGTCTATTTCTTCCGTGCTTATGGTGAGCGGGGGCAGAAAACGAAGAATCCTGCCATGACCAAGGAGCACGAGATAGCCATCGCCAAGAAGCTGCATGGCAAGGTCAGGAACAGGAAAACGAAGCTCAATGGCCTGGATCAGGCCGCGTCCCCGGCACTCCCTGACAACAGCCTGGTGTCTGTGTGCCACATCCTCAAGCCCCTTGTGGAAATAATCTCCAAGATTGCGGACATTTTTCAGAAAACCCTGGCTGGTCATGATATTCATTACCGCAAGTCCAGCCGCACAGGCAGCAGGATTTCCTCCAAACGTGGAGGCATGGGTGCCTGGCGGCAGATACTCCATTACCTCTTCAGTGGACAGCATGGCGCCTATTGGAAAGCCGTTTGCAAGGGCCTTGGCAAGACACATTGCATCAGGCACAACAGGGGTCTGCTCATATGCGAAAAGGGTACCAGTACGCCCCATGCCCACCTGCACCTCATCAAATATGAGAATGGCACCGTATTGTGTACAAAGCTCACGTGCGGCTTTTAGAAATTCATCAGACAAAGGATGAACCCCTCCCTCACCAAGCACAGGCTCAATAAGGACTGCGGCAGTGCGTCTTCCCATTGCAAGCTCAAGGGAACGGATATCATTTGGCGGGATGTGTTTGAAACCCGCGGTAAGAGGCTCAAAACCATGCTGGTAAACAGGCTGACCTGTTGCTGAGAGAGCAGTGAGTGTCCTGCCGTGAAAAGAGCCTTCAAGGCAGATTACTTCATAACAGTCATGGCCCTTCAATGCCTTTCCACGCCTGCGGGCAAGCTTCAGGGCTGCCTCCACTGATTCAGCACCTGAATTACAGAAAAACACCCTGTCTGCAAACGAATGCCTGCAAAGCGCATCTGCAAGCTCAAGCTGAGGAGCAGTCCAGTACAGATTGGACACATGCATCAGAGTTTCGGTCTGTTCCCTGATAGCTCTAATTACCTCGGGATGACAGTGTCCCAGGCTGCACACCGCAATACCGGTAACAAAATCAAGGTACCTGCGGTCATCTGAATCATAAAGCACGGCCCCCTCTCCCCTGACAAATTCCACAGGGAAACGGGCATAGGTGTTTGCGATATGGTTATTGTTGAAATTTGCTTTCATAATAATCAAATTGAAGAATTTCCTGAATGTCTGCCAATATTATCACAACCAGGCAGTAGATAATCTGGGAGCATTCCCTGTTTGTCTCGCCTTTTCTATTATTGTGGAGGCTGTGTGGCTTTTTGAGACTTGTTCTGCGAGAAAACTTGCATATAACGTTCGTGACACCTCATGACAGTTTCAGAACCAGTCTCAAAAAGTTACATAGCCGCAGCACGTTATGCTCTTGAGACAAATGGGGAATACTCCCGATAATTTTCCTTATACAGCACATTTTTGAGAAATACCACAATAATGTAAATCCCGTAAAAATTACCGGTCGGTGAAGCGCCTATATATACTCCACCTCTCCTGAGAAAACAGTGTGCATGTGCCCCTTGCTGTCTCCAACAATAAGACGGCCAAATTCATCAAGACCGGCAACTGTCCCATGCATCTCTCCATCATCCACGGTAAAACGCACTAACCTGCCCATGGAACATGATGCACTTTCCCATTTACGGAAAAGAGAGGCGGCAAGACCTGCATGAAGCTCTGCAAGGACTTCATCAAAACGCGCCGTCACTTCCCTGAGCAGGCTGTCCCTGTCAGTCCTCAATCCACATGCCTCAAGGGTGGTCAGGGTTGGTGCGAGATCTGAGGGAAACTCCTCAACATCCCCATAAATATTTAATCCAACTCCCGCAATTACTGTTATTTTTTCTCCATAACTTCTGGACTCACAGAGTATGCCGCACACCTTTCTTTCATTTACCAGGACATCATTGGGCCACTTCATCGCACATCCTTTCAAACCCATGTTTTCAAGAGCCTGATACACTGCAAGCCCTGCACAGATGGTAATGGCAGGAATTAGTGAGGGGGAAAGTTCAGGATGTATGACAAACGACGCAGACAGATTTCCATCAGGCCCCTGACACCACGCCCTTCCCATGCGCCCCCTGCCTGCAAGCTGCCTGTCAGCGTAAACCACAAGACCGGGAGTTGCCATGATATCGCCATTTTCAAGACAGAAGGTGTTGGTTGAATCAACAGTTTTAAGACGCAGGAACTTCCTTCCTGCAAACCTTGCATTTGATAAAGGGGAAAGGGTCTTCATAAACTTTCAACTAATTCCGGGAATGCTGTACCTAAAACGCAAAAGGGCTGACCTTCATGGCCAGCCCTGAGTGGTTTTCAAAATCCTGAACTTTCATGACAAGGCATCTTGCCACCCTGAGCATGAATGTTGGCTTCAAGCTCAAAAGCGGAAGATAGAAGAAAAAAGGTAAAAAATCATATCTTCAATCCTTTTACTTTCAGCCTTTTACTTTCAGCCTTGAGCTTTCAGCTTAAACTATGGTGCTACTGTTTCTCAAGCACAAAGAGAAGCTGTCCTTCCTGCACAGAATCATTCAGTTTCACAGCTATCTCCCTGACCACACCGTCAAATGGAGCAAGCAGGGCATTTTCCATTTTCATTGCCTCAAGGTTTGCAATCTCTTCGCCCTTGTGGACAATATCACCCTCTCTGATAGTACCCCTGTCAGGATTACCTATGCGCCAGACATTGCCATTAATTGGCGCTCCAATCTGATCCGCCCCCTGGGCCATGCGAATCTCTACCTTTTTGGCCCTTGGAGTCTCGATAGTGTAAACCCTGGTCTTGTTATTCACCTTCATAACAACATGAATAATACCGTCGTGTTCTGCGCCTATTGATACCAGCTCTATGCAGTAGGGCTGCCCCCAGAATATAAACTCCACCTTGTCACCGGGATTCTTAAGCCCCTCTCTCCATACATTTGTTGGCAGCACAAGGGGAGTATCGCCGTATTTCTCACGGAATTCAATGATCCCAAGCGCATCCTTGGGATGCATGAGATAGAGTATGAACTCCTGCTCACTTGCCTCTCTTCCAAGGGTCACTCCAAGGTCATCCCTGATCTGGTCAAGATCATCGGATTTGAGCTGATCAAGAGGAGATGTCTCTTTCCTTGATTTCAGTTTCTCCTCCCACTCATCGCCGAATGCGCTCCTGTAGACCCACTCATCAGGCCATCCCATGGGGAGTTTTCCATATCCGCCCAGCAGCAGGTTCTTGAAATCACCAGGAGCAGTGGCAAAAATATTCAGCAGCTCTTCCTGTTCATCCGGTGACATTGCCTTGAAATCCTGATTCTTCTCTTCCACAAGCTTTGTCAGGAGTCTGATAATATGTTTTACGCCTGAAGCGCCCTTTTCCTTGTCATACTTGTTCACAATGCCGCTGCAGGTAACCCATGTTATCTGTGAGCCGGGAGTAACATCAAAGTATTTGACAATGCGGTTGTAAAGGGACATGACCCGCAGAATATCAGGCATCAGGTGCAGGAATCCGCCCTTCTCTGCCTGCTCAAATGAACTGGGGAATGCCCCTCCCGGCATCCTGTGGCTTGTAACCGTATGATCAAAGCCCTTGAAGGGAGACTCTGCCCATTCGTAATGGCCTATCCAGTCACGAACCTTCTGGACCGCCTTCTCTGCCATATCCCGATCAAGCACTACATTTATACCTGACTCCTCAAAGTATGCCTGAACTGACAGTAAAGGTGCCTGGCCATAGAACCTGGTGAGGGAATCCTCCTCTGCATCAATTACCTTTGCACCGGCACGCGCAGCAGCAAGAAGAGCCGGCAGGGCAAGACCGTCTGTTGCATGACGATGATACTGGATAACCAGATCAGGATAGGACTGCTTTATGGCATCCACAAGGCTTCTTATACGCTCAGGGCTTCCCACTCCTGCCATATCCTTTATGCAGAGCACTATTTCATCTGTTCCTGCACACAGGTCAACAATATCCTTTACAACACTCAGGTAATACTCATTGGTTGTCCATTCAGCCTGGGTGAACGAGATGGCTGGCTGAAACAGCCTGCCCCGCTTCATCACCACCTCTGCCACTGCCCGCATATTACGCACATCGTTGAGGAATGAAAAACAGCGCCATACGTCTATATCCACGCGCTGCACCACATACTCAATGACATTCTTCGGGTATGGTCTGTACCCAAAGAGATTTGTCTCCCTGATCAGGGTCTGAAGCATGACGCTTGGCATACGTTCCCTGAGAATCTCTATCTCTTCAAAGGGATCCTCCTTGCGGTTCATGACCCCCACATGCCACCTTGCACCGCCGTGACACTCGGAGCTGAACAGGTTCATGTCTTCATAATAGGGTGCCAGCAGCTTCAGATCATATATTCTGTGGCGGTTCTTGTAGTCTGACTGACCGGCGTCTCTCATGCCTGTGCATGTAATGGCAACGCCGTCAAGGTCTCTCAGTTTTTTTACTATATCAGCAGGCCTCATTCCTGGCCTGAACATCTTTTTCTCGAATTTTTTCATGATTACATCCACTCCTGGGGACCAAGGGCTGAAATTCTTGCCACATACTCCGCTATCTTCAGGGCTTCATCCTGACTGTCCTTTACCCTGAACATGGAGATAAGCTCATCCATATGATTCTCAATGAACCTTGTGGAAAAATCACCCTCCTGGAAGGCCCTGTGCCTGATAATGGCAAGGAGAAGAGGAGTGATTGTCTTTACGCCTTCAATTCGCAGGTTGCGGCTCAACGTCCTGTCCATTGCCCTGATGGCGCTGTCCCTGTTGCGCCCTGCAGTGAGAAGAAGCATGAACAGTGAATCGTAGTAAGGTGGTATGTCAGCGCCTTCGTATACACCCTGTGCGATCCTGACCCCCGGCCCCTGGGGAATCTGCAGCCTTGTGATGGTGCCGAATGACGGAGAAAATGTCTTTGGATCCTCTGCGTTAATCCTGACTTCCAGCGCCCAGCGGTTTGGATGCACGTCTGTCTGCTTGAAACAGAACTCCCTGTTCTGGGCAACATCAATCATGAGCTCAACAATATCAAGGCCCGTGATAAGCTCAGTCACACCGTGTTCCACCTGCAGCCTGGTATTTACCTCAAGAAAGTAGAATTTCTTGGTTGAAGAATCAAAGATGAATTCAACAGTGCCGGCAGTGGTGTACCCGATCTCGCGCATGAGGCGCACTGCAGTGAAACAAATCTCATTTCGAAGGCTGTCATCAAGAGAAGGAGACGGCGCCTCTTCAATTATCTTCTGGTTACGCCTCTGAAGGGTGCACTCTCTCTCGCAGAGGTGAATCACATTGCCATGCTTGTCGGCTACTATCTGAACCTCAATATGTCTGCCGCGTTCTATGTATTTTTCCGCAAGCAGTTTATCATCCCCAAATGCCTTTCTCGCCTCTGACCTGGCCTGTTCAAGGGCGTTGGAAAGCTCACTCTCCTGCTCAACCTTGACCATTCCCTTGCCGCCACCGCCGGATGAGGCCTTTATCATTATAGGATATGTCACCTGCTCGCTTTTCATCCACTCCTTGATCTGCTTTACATCCTTGACATCACTGATGCCTGGAATGGTTGGCACATTGGCTCTGATGGCAAGTTTCTTTGCTTGAATCTTGTCCCCCATCTGGCTTATGACCTCAGGCTCAGGCCCTATCCAGATAAGCCCGGCATCCTGTACCATCCTGGCAAAATCAGCATTCTCGGCAAGAAAACCCCAGCCTGGATGGATGGCATCCGCATTTTCCCTGAGGGCTGTATCTATTAGTTTCTGCTTGTTGAGATATGATTCCGCAGGAGGGGCATCACCAATGTGAACACCGGAATCAGCCACCATTACATGGTGAGAAAGCCTGTCAGGCGTACTGTAGACCGCAACTGTGGATATCTTGCGGTCACGGCAGGTATGCATGATACGCACAGCCGGCACGCCTCTGTTGGCAACTAAAATTTTTTTAATTTTATCTTTCATCTGAATATACTCCTGAACGGCTATTTTCCCTGCTTTGAACTCACCCCGCTGTCCCTGAGACAGCCCGCACCTCTCATATATCTGTCAGACTGATGAACTCCTGTGTCCATGCTGCTCAGAGGCAGTCCCCTTTAGCCATAAATATGGCCATGGATATTCTGACCATCTGCTCAACCATATAAATGGCGCCACATGACCTGCTCTGCGGCTGAATCCACAAATTTGGCACATGAAATAAAGCCGAAAATAATATTGAAGCTGCCTGAATAATGAAGGTTCTGCAGTGCGGAACCGGCACGAGCTAAAAAAAACCCCTCTTTTGGAGGGGATTTCCTGCAAAGGTTTTTGACCTGCGTGCCAGGCATTAATTTCAAATGGTGGGCGGTACTGGATTCGAACCAGTGACTTCCACCGTGTGAGGATGGCACTCTGAACCACTGAGTTAACCGCCCTGAGCACGCCATAATAGCCTCATTCTGTTTTTTTTGCAAGTTCACCCGCTGTCATCCTGTAAATAACCTGTTAAAACCATGCTTAACATACAGTTTTAACAAACAAAAACCACTATTTCTGCAAATATGGCCATGCATAACCCTGTGGAACAGGACATGTTTATTTTGAAAAGTTCATGGCAGAACATTGAATTTTACAGGGCGTCCTGTTATATAGGCACATTTCACTCTTTTAGGGGGTTTATTTTATAATGGAAAATGTGGCGAGCCAGGTAACTGAGGAACAAACTTCAACAGTAGTTGCTGATACAGAGGCAACGAGCAGTCCGCTGGAAGAAAACACTGACGACCAGAACACAGACATTCAGACCGTTGAAACAGATTCTGCTGAAAGCACGGCATCTGAGACCGATGAGGAATTCGATGCCGACGAGCTTGAAGATATGAGTCAGTTTGAGGATCTGTTTGAACAGAGTCTCAAGACTTTTAAGGAAGGCGAAATTCTGGAAGGCACCGTTGTTGGTGTTGACCGGGATTATGTGATGGTCGATGTAGGATATAAGTCTGAAGGACTTATCCGGGTGCGGGAATTCCAGGATGATGACGGAACCATAACCGTCAATGCCGGGGACACCGTAGAAGTACTGCTTGAAAGGTGGAGTTCTGACGACAGCACCCTGATGCTTTCTCACTCAAAGGCACTGAGAAAGCAGGTATGGGAAGAGGTAGTTAAGTCATTTGAGGCTGAAGAGCCGGTAAAGGGCACGGTAATATCCCGTGTCAAGGGCGGCCTGTCTGTAAGGATAGGCGACAGAAAAAGCGGAATCATAGCATTCCTTCCCTTCTCACAGATTGATCTCAGGCCCCTCAGGGACCCGGAAAGTCTGGTGGGCTCGGAACTTGAGTGCGCAATACTGAAATGCAACCGCAAACGGGAAAACATTGTTGTTTCAAGAAGGGCAATTCTTGAAAAGGACAGGGCATCCAAACGAGCCGAAACTCTCAAGACACTTGAAGAGGGTCAGGAACGTGAAGGCATTGTAAAGAATATCACAGATTACGGTGTATTTGTTGACCTCGGCGGTATTGATGGTCTTCTTCACATAACCGATATCTCATGGGGCCGTATTGAGCACCCGTCAAAACTCTTCAAGGTGGGAGATACCATAACGGTCAAGGTACTGAGCTACGAGCCTGAAACCGAAAAGGTATCACTTGGCATAAAACAGCTCACAGAAGACCCGTGGGCACGTGCAGAAGAGAAGTATCCAGTGGGCTCAAAGGTATCTGGCCGCGTGGTCAGCCTTACTGACTATGGCGCATTCATTGAGCTTGAGGAAGGTGTTGAGGGGCTTGTTCACGTCTCTGAAATGTCCTGGACCAAGCGTATCCGCAGGCCAAGCCAGATCGTAAGCGTTGGTGATAATGTTGAGGCAGTTGTCCTCAAGGTTGATCCTGACAACAAACGCATCTCCCTGGGTCTCAAGCAGATTGAACCAAATCCGTGGGATCTCATTGAGGAGCGCTACCCGCAGGGTACGGTAATTGAGGGCAAGGTCAAGAATGTAACAGAATTTGGTCTCTTCATTGGAATTGAAGAGGGCATTGACGGACTTGTCCATATTTCAGACCTCTCCTGGAGCAAGCGTGTAAAGCATCCCAATGAACTTTTCAAAAAGGGACAGACCATTCAGGCCGTTGTCCTGAACATTGACAAGGATAAGGAACGCTTCTCACTTGGTGTAAAGCAGCTCCATCCTGACCCGTGGGAATCTGCACCGGAGCGTTACCCGGTAGGCAGCATGGTAACAGGAAAGATAACCAATGTTACAGACTTTGGTATCTTTGTAGAGCTGGAAGAGGGAGTTGAGGGCCTGGTCCACGTATCAGAAATAGGCCCTGGAAAGGTCAAGACACCTGTAGGTCAGTATGAACCAGGTGATGAACTTTCTGCAAAGGTAATCCATGTGGCACCAATTGAACGCCGCATAGGGCTTTCCCTGAAACGCATAGCAGAAGACGAGGAACGTTCATACTACGAGGAATACTCATCAAACGCCAAGGGCGCCACTACACTTGGCAGCCTTCTTCAGGAAGAGCTTGTGCAGCAGTCTATTGCCAAGGCCAAAGAGGGCAAGGATGAAAACTCCGACTGATCCACAGCATAAGAATAATCCCGGTTAAACCGGTTATTACACGGGGCGTGGCAATGTGCTGCTGCCCCGTATTTTTTTATCTGGACATAATGTCGGGGAGTAGCAATGACATTGACGCTTAGGGGCTGTCCAAAAATAAGTTGGATGATGGCGCGCTCAGATTTAGGTCAGGCTGAGTTGAACTGACCCAGCAAAACCGCAGGCGTAGCCGGGCTACGTTGAGGATTTTGTGATTGAAGTTCGGCTCAGGATGGCCTGAAGATGAGATGCGAAATCGGGAAGTTATTTTTGGACAGTCCCTTAACTCAGGACTGTGGAAATGCCATGACTGATATGAATACACAGGACAGTACCAGGTCAGCCCAGGGCCGTTGCAGAGGCTCAAACACGATTCTTATAGCACTGGCAACAATTGGGGTTCTTGCCATTGTAACTACCACGGCTTTTTTTGGTCTTGGGGCACTGCTTATAAAAACCATCTCCAAATCAAACAGTGTTACAGTTGTAGAGGGAGGCGCTGCTGACAAGGTTGGAATCATCCATATCAACGGGGTGATAACAGAAAGTGAAAACACGGTCAGGCAGATGCTTGCATTCAGCAAAAACCCTGATGTAAAGGCAATGGTAATCCGCATTGACAGCCCTGGAGGTGCTGTAGGGGCCTCACAGGAACTGTTCCAGGAAATACGTGATATTGACAGCAAAAAACCTGTTGTTGTTTCCATGGGTTCAGTAGCGGCGTCAGGAGGCTATTATGCTGCAATTGGCGCAAGGAGGATAGTGGCAAATCCTGGCACCATTACCGGCAGTATAGGTGTCATAATGAAGATTCCAAACCTTCAGAAACTCATGGAGAAGATAGGAATCGGAACCACTGTCATAAAGAGTGGAAAGCTCAAAGACCTCGGCGCTGTAAACCGTTCTCTGACTCCAGAGGAAAAGGCAGTGCTTGAGGACGTCATGAATGATATTCATGAACAGTTCATGGAGGATGTTGCAAAAAGCCGCAACATACCCATGGAAAAGGTAAGAAAGATAGCGGATGGAAGAATATTTTCCGGTCGGCAGGCAAAAAAGCTGGGCCTGATTGACCAACTGGGTGACCTGCGCACAGCGGTGCATGCAGCAGCAGAAGAGGCAGGCATCAAGGGTGAACCAGGACTGCTTTACCCTGAGAAAGATAAACTGAAGATGCTCAGAGAAATTCTTGAAGACAGCGGTGCCGGGACCATAGCAAAAGGCATAAAAAAGGCACTGACTGACAGTAATACCGATGCGGTAACATGCAGATAATCCATTATCCGTACATATTTCTTGGACAGTCCCTTAGTCAGTTGAAATGAAACAATCACTGAAAAAAAAAGATATTGCAGCTATTCTTGCTGCACAGAACCCTGAATTCCCAAGGGAAGATATTGAAGAGATGGTAAGCCTCATTTTCAGTGCCATGGCTGACGCCCTTGCCCAGGGCTCCCGTATTGAAATAAGAGGGTTTGGAAATTTTTCAGTGCGTCCTCAAAAGGCAAGGGAATTCATAAATCCCAAAACCGGAAAACTCAGCACATGCGATAAAAGTCTCAGGGTGGTATTCCGGGCAGGCAAGAACCTGATAGAGGTCAAGCGTGATCCCACGCCTGAAGGTTAAATGGGTTCATTCCCCGTTTGTCCCAATATCATAACCTGCTGCAGCTATGTAACTTTTTGTGCTCACACAATGTCTCGTGCAGCAAGAGTGTATTTTTATTGTTATGCATAGAAAGGAAATCCGGAAGCTGTGGCAATACCTGATTATCAATTACTGATGCTGCCAGTTCTAAAAATTTACTGGTTCCCAAACTCCAGTTTTTCTTGATACGTATCTGCTCAGGGGGTGCTGCAGATGCAAGGCGGAGGGGGCGAAGGCGTACTTTCCGTACTTCGAGCTCCCAACAGTAGAGTAGAGAGGTGGCGCGGTATCAGGTTCGGATGTGTGTTAACTGTCGCAAGCGGCAGGTTCTCAGTCGTGATCCGTTTCCACTCCCCCCTCGTCAAACCGGACATCGGGTGCTCCCCAGTACGGCTTTCCGACGATCTTCTCCCATACGCTTATCAGCAACCGTTGTC
>WFRQ01000107.1 GCA_015486425.1 Deltaproteobacteria bacterium
CCTCTATAAAACTCTTTGGAAGGCTGTGGGCACTGTAAACAAGCGCAAAATCGCTGTCTTTCCTGGTGATATCATCCTCCTTAACCCTGCCTGATGTCACAAGTTCCTGTGTTGCCTCGTGAACAGTGGCAGCAAGGGCCCTGATATAGCCTGGATTGTCCGGATAGCTTTCTATCACATCTGCCTTGATCTCCAGGCCATCAGCGTATGCCATGAATTCATTTACTGATGAGCCTGTGGTAGCCCTGCTGAAGTGGGGATAGAGTGACACCCCCAGCACTTCAGTAATGCCACGTTCCTTCAAATCATAAAGTATAAGCGGAGTTCTTGGATGCCAGTAGCGCATGGCAGGCAGACACGGCACATCGCTAAAGCCTCTGTCTGCAAGCCTCTGCTGCACCCCTGCGGCCTGAAGCCTTGTAATTTCAAGAAGCGGGCTTTTGCCGCCTATTTTTTCATAGTTTGCCATGCTTTTCGGAGCACGGCGTTTTGAAATAAACCATGCAATGGGTTTCTGCATGAACCGGGGTCCAAGCCTGATAATTTCTCTGTCAGAAAAGAGATTGAATAAAAAAGGCTGAACAGCCTTAAGACTGTCCGGACCGCCCATGTTCAAAAACAGTATGGCCTTCATCTATGGTCTCGTAAATTTTGCGTTCTGTGTTTTTCCCGTTGTAAGGGAATGGCATGGTTTTTCGCTACTGATGAACAATTTCTTGATTAGCTTGTTCCCCGACTCCAGTTTGGGAGTAACTGCTCACTTCCCCCTCAAGGATGAATTCCCATAACGGAAAGTCGTTTTTCGCATAAATTTTTTTGCTTGACACGTATCTGCTCAGAGGGTGCTGCAGATGCAAGGCGGAGGGGGCGAAGGCGTACTTTCCGTACTTCGAGCCCTTGACAACGCAGCAGATGCGGTACCCCCTGAGCAGATACTTTTCAGGAAGAAAGCTCATGGGCGATATCCACTGCGAGTTTTACCTTTTCAGGTGGTATTTCAGGCAGCACCCCGTGTCCCAGGTTAAAGATATGTCCCCTGGCCTCCCTGCCCATTTCAAGAATGGCGGCAATTTTTTCGCGAAGTCTGTCCTCAGGCAGGAACATGGCGCACGGGTCAAGATTACCCTGCACTACTATGTCACTTCCAAGGTGTCTGACAGCCATTGAAATATCAGTGCGCCAGTCAAGCCCCATTACTTCAGAGCCTGCCTGTTTTATCAGGTCCATCAGGTGGCCTCCGTCGTATACAAAGTATATGCGGGGCACGCCTGCGTCTGACAGTGCCTGCATTATGCGTTTTACATAGGGAAGAGCGTGGACACTGTACTCGGCCCTGGGAAGTATTCCTGCCCAGGTATCAAATACCTGCACGGCCTGGGCCCCGGCCTCAATCTGGGCATTGAGATAACTGATTGTTACCTCGGTTATCAGGTCCATTATTGATGCAAACAGATCAGGAGCGCCATACATCATCTTTTTTATATTCAGGAAACTCTTGGTTGTGCCGCCCTCGATGAGATAGCTTGCAAGTGTAAATGGAGCACCGGAAAAACCAATCAGGGGCACCCGCCCTTCAAGCTCTTTTCTGAGTATCCTGATGGTCTCAAGCACAAATGGAACATCAGACACAGGGTCTATGGAATGTAGTTTTCTGAAATCATCACGGCTTCTCACAGGCGGTTCAAGAACCGGTCCTCTGCCTTCTTCAAAGGATAGCCCTGCACCCATGGCCTCGAGCGGGATCAGGATATCTGAAAAGAGAATTGCCGCATCCACGCCCAGTATATCAATGGGTTGAATGGTGACTTCTGCGGCAAGCTCAGGGGTCTTGCACAGGGTGAGGAAATCGTGATTGCCACGCACCTTCTGATACTCCGGCAGATAGCGTCCGGCCTGACGCATGAACCATACCGGCACCGGAGAGGTCTTCTCTCCCCTGCAGGCCTTGAGAAAATTATCATTCATTTGAATTAGCACTCCATTTTTTTTGTTTTTTCCTGCCCGTTTTATACGATAAAGTGAGCAATGTTATAAGGCCCTCGGCGTATAGTTGCAGAAAGGCTCCTCCTCGAGGTAATCACCTGTAACCGCATAGGCCCTGGCACGGCATCCGCCGCACACCCGCACATACTCGCATTTGCCGCAGCTTCCCTTGTAACTGGAAAAATCCCTGAGTTCCTTGAAAAGCCTGCTGTTATCCCAGATATCCTTCATGGACTGCTCCCTGATATTACCGGCAGGAAGCGGGAAGTAACTGCATGGCAGAACATTGCCATCCACATCAATCAGGGATATGAGCTGACCGGCAAGGCAACCCTTGGAACCACCTGTTGAGAATTTGAGACTCCTGTGTTCAACCTTCTCTCCTTCAGCCTTGGCAAGCTGCATGCGAACCCGGTAATAGTGTGGGGCACAGGTGGGACGAACCAGCATCTGGTCCTCGTTCTTCTCCATCTCATAATGCCATTTCAGAAGCTCTTCATAGTCCTCAGGAGTTATGAGCTCTGCCATGATGTCCTCACCCCGCCCTGTGGGCACAATCATGAACATGTACCATGCTGTTGCGCCGATATCCTTTGCCAGACGGTAAACATTTGGGATATCCTCCTGGTTACGCTTTGTAAAAGAGGAGTTGATGAGAAAATCTATGCCATTTTCCCTGAACAGGCTGGCAGCGTTGATGGTGCCTTCAAATGCCCCGGGCTGGCTGCGGAAGTTGTCGTGTATTTCGGCATTTGATCCGTCAAGGCTGAGGGATACCATGCGTATGCCTGCATCCTTGATGTTTTTGCACACTTCAGGGGTAACCAGCGTGCCGTTTGTGGCAAGGCACATGCGAAGGCCCTTTTCTGTCCCGTATTTTGCCAGCGTGAACACGTCATCACGCAGCAGAGGTTCTCCGCCGGAAAGCACTACAACCGGCTTTGCAAATGAGGCAATGTCATCAATTATCCTGAACCCCTCCCGGGTTGAAAAATCCGGATGCTCACCTGCCTCAAGCTCTGAAGAAGACCTGCAGTGAACGCAGTGCAGGTTGCAGCGTCTGGTAATCTCCCATGCCAGCCATTTCAGTTCAAAATCCATAAATATTTCCTCAACTGTTATTGATGCCACAGTGGCGGTCTGTAAATATGCTCAATTCAGGGGTGTATAACATACCACAACAGTCCTGCTGTATGTCAACAAATAGCTTTCCGGAATCTGTGCATTCCATAAACACAGCCGCAGACCAAAAACAGGGCTGAAAATATTCCGCCCCTGCGATACCCGTTACCTGCACCCCATACCCTGCACTCCATACTCTATACCCATACCTTGAATCTGTACCTGCCTCATGTTTTCTGGTATATCTTTTCCAAAGCATGAAAACAGGAGGATTAAAATGGACACCATTGAATGCATCAGGCAGAGAATGAGTATCAGGAAATTCAAAAAGGAACCTGTGCCAAGGGAACTTATTGAAAAGGTCATTGATGTCGCTCGTTTCAGCCCGTCCTACAAGAACAGCCAGCCGTGGAATGTGGCAGTCCTTGGAGGAAAAAAGAAACAGGCGCTGTCAGACATGCTTGTTAAACTCCTTGAGAGCGGCAGGGAACCGTGTCCGGATCTTCCTGCCCCTGAATCCTGGCCTGAGCCTGAGGAAAGACGCATTGCGGATCTTTTCAGGAAGAGAAAGGAGGCCACTGGCATTGATCTTTCCGCACCGGAAGTTATCAAAAAGTCAAAGAAGGCTAACTTCCTGTTTTACGGCGCCCCCAACGCTATCTATTTATACCAGCACTCATCTTTGAGCCAATGGTCTTTGTTTGATATGGGTCTGTTTGCCCAGAGCCTCATGCTTGCCGCATGGTCTCAGGGGCTTGGTACTGTCCCGCAGGCATTTGTCACAGATTACGCTGCTGATATAAAGAAATTCCTTGGCCTACCAGAGGATATGCGTATCGTGCTTGGGATATCCATAGGCTGGCCTGACATGGACTCTCCTGTGAATGCCATGCGCACCGACAGGTCACCACTTGATGAAATTATGCAGTGGTTTGAATAAAGTGGTGTAACGTATCTGAAAACAGTACCTTACAAGTCCCTGTTACCCTGCCTGAAATTTTTTTCAGGAATCGCTTGACTTCCATTTCTTCATACCATATATAGTTAATAGTTGCTGGTTGCCCGCCACATATTGTTGTGGCGGCAGGCAGTCCGGTGCAACTCCGGAACTGTCCCTCATCGGTAACCCTGTCCCGGATTGCAGGGCTTCAGCCCTCAGGAGGAGGCCGGTCAGGGAAGTCCTATGGACCTGCAGGCAGCGTCAGTCACGTCCCCTGAAAAGGAAATCCATGAAGAACTGCACGGATTTCCGTCATAATTTGTGTTGTTTCCGGAATGATGTTGGTTTTTTAGAACATTGCCATCAGCCTATCCGGATAAAATGACCTGAAAAAACCCTTTTAAGAAAGGAAAAGCCATGCGTAACAGAGTTTCAGGGCATGCACCCTTGGAGTCTGCCCGGCCCCAGCCCCTGTTTTCAGCCATCAGAAAACGCGACGGACGCCTTGTGCCCTTCCAGGCGGCAAAGATTACCGCTGCCATAAACAAGGCTGGCAAGGCTACAGGAGAATTTAACGAAATCGAGGCCAGAAAGCTTACCATACGTGTTCTTACCCTTGCCCAGGCCATGTATCAGGACACTGTTCCCGGCGTTGAGGAGATACAGGATATAGTTGAAGATGTCCTACTGGCATCCCCGTTCAAGAAGACAGCAAAGGCCTATATCCTGTACCGTGACCAGCACGCCCGCATCAGGGAGATGGTGCAGAAGGCAGACCTTGACCTGATACAGCGCTACCTTGACAAGATGGACTGGAAGGTCAAGGAAAACAGCAATATGTCATACTCCCTTCAGGGGTTGAATAACTATATTTCAAGTGAGATCAGCAAGACATACTGGCTCAACAAGATATACACGCCAGAGGTACGAAAGGCCCATGGCAGCGCCGCACTTCATATACATGACCTCGGGCTTCTCTCCGTGTACTGCGTTGGCTGGGACCTGCAGGAACTACTGGTTTCAGGTTTCAGAGGAGCCCCGGGCAAGGCGGAGAGCTGTCCTGCCCGTCATTTCAGAAGCGCTCTCGGGCAGATTGTAAACTTCTTCTACACTCTTCAGGGCGAGGCGGCAGGTGCCCAGTCATTTTCCAGCTTTGACACACTGCTGGCCCCGTTCATAAGATATGACAACCTCAGCCCCAAAGAGGTAAAGCAGGCCCTCCAGGAGTTCATATTCAATGTAAACGTGCCTACAAGGGTGGGGTTCCAGACCCCGTTTACCAATGTAACCCTTGACCTCTGTCCACCTGCCGAGCTTGTGGATATGCCTGTAATTATCGGAGGTCAGCCACAGAAGGAGACTTATGGCCAGTTCCAGGAAGAGATGATAACCTTCAACAGGGCATTTCTTGAAGTGCTGGCAGAGGGTGATGCCCGTGGCAGGGTCTTCACGTTTCCAATTCCCACCTATAACATAACCCCTGAATTTGACTGGGACATGCCTGGTATCGAGAAGCTCTGGGAGGTAACTGCCCGTTACGGAATCCCATACTTTGCAAACTTCGTAAATTCGGACCTCAGTCCTGATGATGCCCGCTCCATGTGCTGCAGGCTCAGATTAGACGTAAGCTCGCTGAAAAAACGTGGAGGAGGACTGTTCGGTGCAAATCCGCTCACAGGGTCCATAGGTGTTGTTACTGTGAACATGCCTCAGGCTGCCTATCTTTCAACAGACAGGGATGATTTCCTGAAACGCCTCGGAAACCTCATGGAAATTGCCCGTACAAGCCTTGAGACAAAGCGAAAGGTCCTTGAACAGTTTACTGAAAAGGGGCTCTATCCATACACACGCTTCTATCTGCGTAACGTGAAGAAACGCTTCGGCAGGTTCTGGAACAATCACTTTTCTACAATCGGCCTTGTGGGCATGAACGAGGCATGTCTGAATCTCATTGGAAAGGATATCGGTACTGAGGAAGGCACTGCTTTTGCGGCAGATGTCCTTGACTTCATGCGGGACAGGCTCCAGCTCTTTCAGGAGGAAACAGGTAACTTCTACAACCTTGAGGCAACTCCGGCAGAGGGAGCAGGCTACCGCATGGCCCGTACTGACAGAAAGAACTACCCTGACCTCATATGTGCCAATGACAAAGAGTGCCGCAGCGGGGCAAATCCATTCTACACCAACTCCACACAGCTTCCGGTAAACTACACGGAGGATATTTTCCAGGTCCTTGACCTGCAGGACGGCCTTCAGTCAAAGTACACCGGGGGCACGGTTCAGCACATATTCCTTGGCGAGGCCGCACCTGATCATGAGGCGGTAAAGCACTTTGTCAAAAAGGTCTGCGATAACTATCGCCTGCCCTATTTTACCCTTACACCTTCATTCTCCATATGTCAGGAGCACGGCTACATTATCGGCGAGCATGAACGATGCCCTGAGTGTGGCGCTGAGACTGAGGTTTATTCAAGGGTGGTGGGTTATCTCAGACCTGTGCGCCAGTGGAATGAGGGCAAACAGGAGGAGTTTGCAATGCGAAGCAGGTTCAGGGTGGTAGCAGGCTGAGAGCCTTGTACTGGCTAACATATTCCCAAACTCAAGATTGGGTCAGTGTTGCCGGGAGCTGCTGCTGCCCATGGGAATTTTGTGAAACGCTCAATTTACCGTGAAAATAGCTCAAAGCTGAAAGCTCAAGGCTCAAAGTAAAGGAAGCCATGTTTGCTTTCAGCTTCCGACTTTGAGCTAACTTTCATGTCAGGGGGTGACAAGCCCCATGTCATGAAAGTTTAGGTGAAATCTGGAATCGTGGTGTCTGCAGATTTCCCTGGCTCTGAAGCACTTGCCTTTGGTGATTATTTTCGTTATCCTTTTAATGTATCTGCTCGCAGGGTACCGCATCTACGGCGTTGTCGGACGCTTGAAGTACAGGAAGTACGTCTGCGCGTCCTCCGCCTTGTATCTGCAGCACTCTGTGAGCAGATACGTGTCAGGAAAAAAGTTGTATGAAAAGCGACTTTCCGTTATGGGAACTCATCCTTGAGGAGGGGGGCGAGCAGTTACCGAAATTGTTCGGATGCGCTTAAAAAACAATACCATTCCCCTGGGTGAATAAATACGAATGTAAAGGCTCTTTCCAGGCCTTTTGTGTCACGGTCTTTTTAACAATAGGAGAAGCTTTATGATGAATAAAATTAAATCTCACGTCCTTATTCCACTAACCCTGATGTTATGTCTTGTGATGCCCTCTATCGCCATGGCCACGGATTCATCCAGTGCCATTGATAAAGAGGCAGATGAGCTTGTTAAAAAGATGAGTGATTACATGGGCTCTCTCAAACACTTTTCTGCCACCACGCAGAACTGTTATGAATCACTGCTGGATTCCGGTCAGAAGGTTATGTTTGTAAACCGTGTAACAGTGCTTATGAAACGGCCAGGCAACCTTTATGTGCACAGAAAAGGTACTGTTCGTGATCAGGATTTTTATATCCACAATAAAACCCTTACCCTCTATAGTCGAAATCTGAATATGTATGCGACAACAGAGGTACCGGCCTCTATTTCAGAGGCACTTGACTATGCCACAGCAAATCTCGGTCTTTCTGCTCCAGGAAGTGATCTTTTTGTTGATGATATCTATTCTGCCCTTATGGATGGCGTAACCGCCGGGCTCTATCTTGGAAAGAATGAGGTTAACGGAGTGCAGTGTCACCACGTGGCTTTTCGCAGTGAGGAGGTTGACTGGCAGATGTGGATTGAAGACGGAGACAGGCCAGTGCCGCGCAGATATATTATTACCTCCAAGTGGCTTACCGGGGCACCAGAGTACATGATAGATATTATCAAGTTTGATCCGGACACTGACATCCCGGAAAAAAGCTTTACGTTCACTCCTCCTGAAAATGCCGGAAGGATTGCATTCATGACAGGTGAAGAGGCAGCAAGCGCAAAGAAGATGCTTAAAAAGGAGATTAAACCATGAAAAATTTTGTAATTATCATTACCGCCACGCTGGTTTTCTGTACTGGTTTTCTTCTCGATATTGCTGATTACAGCGCCTCTGTGCTTGTACCCTTGAAAATTACAGAGGCAGACGCCTATGTGTACGGTCAGGGGCGCAGGGTAGCGAGGCGCACCTCACGTCGTACATCAAGGCGTGTGTCGAGACGGCATAACTATTACGCTCCCGCGGCTGTCGCTGCTCCTGTAGTTGTGGGAGGGGCTGCTGTTGCAGCGTCAGCAGTTGCCATAGGCACTCAGGTTGCCACGCTTCCTCCGGCCTGCAGCAGTGTAGTCGTCAACGGCATGACCTACTACAACTGCGGTGGTACTTATTATCAGCCCGTATATAATGGTCCCAATGTGGTTTATGTTGTAGTTCAGAATCCAGGATATTGACATCTGATTTGAGCGATTGCCGGATTTATTGCATATCAGGGAAAGATGAATTCCCATTATTTGTGGGCCGTGCGGGGAATCCCATGGTAAAGAAGATGTGGTTAAGATGGCAACGCCCAGGGGCTTCAAAAGGGGGCGGGTATTTTTCCCGCCTCCTGACAGGGATGCCGGTGGCGCAGCCCTGATATTACATTAAAAGGACTGGATAGACAGGGAATGCATCTTTTGTGGTTCCTGCCATGCCTGAAAGGCTATATCAGGAGAAAGCCTTCGGGTATAAGGCTGGTGGCCAGCATCACGCTGTTTATGTTCACGTGCTCTTTCCATGTTACTGCCTTCTGATATTCGGGGTTCATCCAGTAATTTTC
>WFRQ01000108.1 GCA_015486425.1 Deltaproteobacteria bacterium
GCCATTCCTGCCTTTATGAAGGCCCTGAAAAAGAGCGCAGCATCCAGTGCTGTCCGGGGTCTTGTTACAAGGAGCTGCCAACTGTCTCCCCTGAAAATATCTATCTCAAGGGGCACGTCATGGTGAAAGACCTGGCATACCTCTTTAGAACCGGCTGTCATTACTTTAAAGAGTTTCTCTCTTTTGCTGCGGGAAAGCCTTGATGAGCCAATGATATCACCGGTTACAACTGCATGAAGCCCATTCATGTTTTCAATTTTCATGATATAACGTTTTCTCCATCATGCATTTCTACTTTACAAGCTATATAGCTTTAAAATGATATTTACAAGCCCTAATATATCCAGTTGCTTGTGAAGTCTGGAAATAATGGTTACCGTTAGAACACACATTTCTGAACGTTCAATTCAGCACACTGAAGACCGGGAAAAGGCATTAATCTTTCGCCGCATCTGCAGCACTTCCTGAGCAGATACGTGTCAAGAAATTTTGTGTGAAATGTGTCTTTCAGTTATGGGAATTCATCCTTGAGGGGGCGAGCAGTTACAGTCCGGGAATAATATGAATAGTGAAACACCTGAAAAAGCAAGACTTGGCCTGCTGGATATTTACAACCTCATGGCTCCTGACAGCCATATCAATCGTTTTGTTGACATCGTCGAAGAGAGCAGCGAGAAAATGGTGCTCAAGATCGATCAGGTTATAGCAGGCCTGCCTGCCATGGCCACTGTCAATATTTATGATTTTGAAAAAAATATATGGAGCCCTGTAAGCGGCCAGGCGGTTTCGTGTGTTGCTGCGGATAATCCAGGCAATTTCCTTATAGATATGACCCTTGATGGAAGAATGCCACCTCCAGCCATTGAACCTTCGGATCCACGGATACAGGCCATTATCCAGCATATGGATTTTCTTTTGAACCTGAAGTTCATCTCCCTGCTTCCTCGAAATACACTGTGGGCCGTGCTTAACCGCCTGCAGTACGAGGAATTCAAGGAGGGAGAAAAGATTATAACCCAGGGCAAGCGGGGGGATGCGGTCTATTTTATTCAGAAAGGCGGCTGTTACGTCATTGTTGACAAGCCTGGTGCGGAGCTGCAGTTATCCACCAAGAGAGAAGGGGCCATGGTTGGTGAGATGTCCCTTCTTACCGATGAGCCGAGACCTGCCAACATTGTAGCCGCTACTGATGTGCAGATGTGGAAAATAAACAGGGACTGCTTTTCGCTCCTTGTTGAGGAACATGCCAGGCTGCGCAACTTCCTTGCAGAACTTGTGTGCAAGCGTCTGGAATCAGATGGCATGACTACAGACCTTGCCATTGGGAAATATACCATTGGTCACAAGATAGGGGAGGGGGCATGGGCCGTGGTGTATATGGGGCATCACATGAGCCTTGGAAGAAAGGTCGCAATCAAGCTGCTGAAACATGAGATGAGTGTTGACCCTGATTTTCATGCCCGTTTTGTGGAAGAGGCAAAGATTATTGCCAAGATGCAGCACAGGAATATTATCAATATCTATGATGTGGAAATCCGTTTCAACATGCTTTTCATCATCATGGAATATCTTGAAGGGCATCCACTGGATATAGTTTTGAAAAAAGAAGGGGTGCTGCCTGTAAGGCTGGTGGTGGATATTCTCATGCAGACATGCAGCGGACTTGCCTATGCGCACCGAAGGGGCATTGTTCATCAGGACATAAAACCTGACAATCTTTTCCTGTTGAAGGGCAATCAGTTGAAGATACTTGATTTCGGCCTTGCGTGTCCGTTTGGAAGCGAGCATATCGAGATGGAGGGGACCCTTCAGTACATGTCACCTGAACAGATTGAATCTTATCCTGTTGATGGACGTACAGACCTTTATGGCCTTGGAATCACGGCCTTTCACCTGTTGACAGGCAGGCTTCCCTATCCTGATGATAATGCTGCCGCGCTTCGGGAAATGCATCTCAATAATGACATACCTGATCCCAGGGATTTTGTGAAAAACGTCCCCCCGCTCCTTGCGGAATTTATTATGACCTGCAGCCGGAGAAACCCTGAAGAGCGCTACGAGAGCGCTGATGCCGCCCTTAATGTACTGAAACTGCTGCTTAAGGAGAGCATTGACTGTATCCAGCCTGCCATGCCGCAGAACATGAGTTCCATACATATCTTTTATGATGATGAGCAGGCCAAAGAGGTAACAGTCCTGTTGGAAGAGTTTGCTGAAAAGATCAAGAGACAGGGACTTCGCCTTCAGCTTGCGGATTTCAGGCATTTTCTCTATCACTGAATGTGGTTGCCGCCGGGTTTATGCCACCTGATTTGAGCGACTATTCTTTTCTTCTCACTCATGGAGCCAGGTGGTACATTATGCCCTCAAATCATTGTGATTCAGGAGCATAAGGAGGAGAAATCAAAAGATGATTGACCAGTACGATGAACAGGAAGGTTACTGCAGGATGCTCGGGCACAGGCTGCCCTTTCGATACTGCCGGAGTGCAAATGATGAACTGCCCTGCCGCAAGATAGCAGACTGCTGGTATGATGTATTTCCTGTGCTTGAGTTCCTGGCGGCAAACTACTCCGAGGAGGAGTTAAAAGCAGCTTTCGGTGTCCAGCCCAGGACCAGAATGGCAACTCTTATTGAGATTATAAACAGGGCCAGGGGCCAGCAGAACGGCTGAAACAATACCATTCACGTGCCATCAGACGAATTGCTGCATACCTGATTTGAGCGGTTGATCGGATTTGCTGCATATCCGAGAAAGATGAATTCCCATGATAGTCAGCTATATGGGGATTCCGATGACAAAGGAGATGCGGTGAAGACGGCAATCTCGAATAGTTACCTGAGTTTGACAATGGTTGCGCCCCAGTGACCCCTGTGGGCAGGGGCAAGTGAGTATGATTCCACCATTTCCATGCGTTTCAGTATGGCATGAACTGATTTCCTGAGTATACCCATGCCCTTGCCGTGTACTATGCGTACTTCCAAAATGCCTGCGTTTCGGCACTCCTCAAGGTATTCCGGTATGAGTGATGAAATCTCAGCGGGGCTGAATGTGTGCAGGTCAAGTGTGCCGTCTATAGGTATTTCCACCGCTGGAAGTTCTTCAAAGGGCATTTCATGAGCTGCGTCGGATGTATCTTTTCTATTTTCTGTTTTCATGAAAATCCTCATTATTGAACCATATTTTACAGGTTCTCACAGGGCGTGGGTTCAAGGTTATGCATCACACTCAGTGCATGATGTTGATATTATTACCATGCCTGGCCGATTCTGGAAGTGGCGCATGCATGGCGGTGCAGTAACCATTGCCGGAAAGTTTCTTGACCGTGCTTCCCGGCCTGACCTTATCCTTGCAGGAAGCATGCTTGATCTCAGTTCATTTCTGTCATTGACCAGAAAGGTTACAGCAGGGATTCCAGCAACGGTATATTTTCATGAAAATCAGCTTGCCTATCCGTGGCAGGAAACGGATCGGGACAGGCAGAAGGGCAGGGATGTGCATTACGGCTTTATAAATTATATCACTGCCCTCAGCGCTGATCATGTATTTTTCAATTCCAGTTACAACATGCACTCCTTTTTTACTGAACTTCCACGCATGCTCAAACACTTTCCTGACTTTAATGAGCTTGATTCAGTGACGAGAATCAGGGAGAAGAGTTCGGTCCTGCCCCTCGGCATACAATTTCCCGAGGATGCAGGTCAGGGCACTGACGCATGTCCCGGATTGTCAGGTGATATGCCTGTTATTATCTGGAATCACAGGTGGGAGTATGACAAGAATCCTGCTGGTTTTTTTAAGGTGCTCAGAGCCCTTTCTCATCAGGGCCTTGATTTTCGGGTAATACTCCTTGGAGAAAGCTTCAGACAGCGGCCTGATGAATTCCTGCAGGCAATGAATGAGCTGGGAGACAGAATTTTGCACGCAGGTTTTGTAGAAAACAGGGATGAATATTTCCGTCTCCTGAGGTGTGGGAACCTGCTTCCCGTGACCTCGATTCATGATTTTTTTGGAGTAAGTGTCTGCGAGGCAATTTATGCAGGGTCTCTGCCCATGCTTCCAAGACGTCTTTCCTATCCTGAGCTCATACCACAAGAGTTTCATCAGAGGGTCTTTTACGATACCGATGATGAGCTTGTGAGCATGCTCACAAGGGAGATATCAGACTGGAAGTGCCGTGCCCGTGAGCGCACGGAGACAGTTAAAAGCCTCAAGGCTGCAGTAAGCAGGTTTTCATGGGGCAACATGGCGCCGGTGTATGATGCGGTTCTTTCTGACATTGCAGGGCGGTTCCATGGGGCTACTACGTGACTGAAAATCTGAAAAGTGCTGCCTAAATCCTGCAA
>WFRQ01000109.1 GCA_015486425.1 Deltaproteobacteria bacterium
CTGCTCCATCTTCTGGAACATGTTTTCCAGGCTTACTCCCGCCCCCTTTACCAGTTCGGCCTCGCGACTCTTGAGCTGACGGTATTCTGCTACCTCCCTGGCCTTCTTCTCATCTTCAAGCACTGTAAATTCACTGCCGGGATCCGGGACACCGGACAGGCCCTGAATCGCTACAGGGGTTGCCGGACCGGCCTCCTTTATCTGCTCACCGTGGTCATTAATCATTGCCCTTACCTTGCCGTGATAAAGGCCTGCAACCATTGCCTCGCCAACCTTGAGGGTCCCCTCCTCAACAAGCAGGGTTGCAACCGGACCTCTACCCTTGTCAAGTCGGGATTCAATCACATGGCCCCTGGCCCTGCGGTTTGGATCAGCCTTGAGCTCCAGCACTTCGGCCTGGAGGACCATCATATCAAGAAGTTCGTCAATGCCGGTTCCCTGTTTTGCAGAAACATTGACAAAAATGGTATCTCCGCCCCAGTCTTCGGGTACAAGGCCAGCTTCGGCAAGTTCGCGCTTTACCCTGTCAGGTTCAGCGCCTGGTTTGTCTATTTTGTTTACTGCAACAATCATTGGCACATCCGCTGCTCTGGAGTGGTCGATTGCCTCTCTTGTCTGGGCCATGACACCGTCATCAGCAGCCACAACCAGTATGACAATGTCGGTTATGCTGGCTCCCCTGGCCCTCATGGAGGTGAAAGCCTCGTGACCAGGTGTGTCCAGGAATACAACCTCGTTGCCTGATGCCAGCTTAACCCTGTATGCACCGATATGCTGGGTAATGCCACCTGCCTCGCCTGCAGCAACATCCGCTCTGCGGATAGCATCGAGCAGTGATGTCTTACCATGATCAACATGGCCCATGACTGTTATGACCGGGGGTCTTGATATCTCTTCCCCGCTCTCTTTATCTTCTTCCATCTGGACGAAATCTTCGGCAACGGCCTTCTTTTCAATCTCATAGCCAAACTCATCTGCAATAAGTGCGGCAGTATCGTAATCTATGGACTGGTTTGCAGTGACCATTACACCGAGAGCCATGAGCTTCATGATGATGTCGCCAACCTTGACGCCCATCTTCTTGGCCATCTCTACCGGCTGAATTGTTTCGTAAATGGCAAACTTGCGTTTTTCAGCCTTGATGGGAGCAGTGCCCTGTGGCTGTGCCTGCTGTTTCTTGCCCCCCTTCTTGCCCTTGATGACGCCATCTTCCTCGGCAAGGATGCGGTCAATGGACTTGTGCTTGCCCCAGCGCTGTTTCACATTCTTGTGACGCTTCCCGCCGCCAAGCTCGCTGCCCTGAACCACGCGTTTGCCCTTCTTGCGGCCCTTTTTGGGCATACCCGCGGCTGCCTCAGGTGCAGGCCCTGCCGAGGGTGCGGAACCTGCGGGGCGTGCACCCGGGCCACCCCTTCTCGGTTTTTCAGGCCTTGAGGGCCGGGTCTGGCGTACTGGTTTTGCAGTCTTTGACAGGTCTATCTTCACCCTGTCAACAATCTTTACATACTGTTTAGGAGGCTTTTTCTTGGCATCCTCCCTGGTCTTTTTCTCCTTGCGGGCTCCAGACGCCTTTTTCTCTGATTTTTTTTCTTTGGAAACAGCCTGCTCTTCCTGTGGCTGCGCTGCAGCTTCAGGCTTTTCAGCAGGTGCGCCTTTTTCCTCTCCTGCTTTTTTCTCTTCTGTTGTTTTCTCTTCTGTTATTGTCTCTTCAGGCTTTTCTTCTCCTGACACTGCTTCCGCTGCAGGTGTCTCTTCTGCTGGCCGGGCTTCTGCCTCTGAAACAGTTTCTGCTGCTTCACCGGCATCTGAAGCTCCTTCCGGCATGGCTGCTGTTTCTTCTGTTTCAGCGCCTGCTGCCGTCTCTCCTGACGGCTCTTCTCTATGAACTTTCTCTGACTCGGCTTCTTCAGATGTGACTTCTGCCTCAGATTCCAAAGGCTGCTTTTCAGGTTCAGCTTCAGGGAGTTCTGTTTCCGGTTCTTTTGCAGCAGGCTGTTCCGCAGCGGGGGCAGGTGCGGACACTTCGGGCTCCACTGTGGTTTTTTCCACTTCCTGGGCCTGGACAGCCTCTGATGGTGCGGATTCTTCAGGCTGTGCCTCTGTCTTAAGGACCTCAGGGGCCTGCGGTTCAGACTTTTCCGCCTCTTCACCCTGGGCCTGCGGTTCAGTTTTCTTCAGACGCACTACCTTCTTCAGACGCACTACCTTGTGCCGACGACGCACCACCTTTTTAACAGGCGCCTCCGTCTCTTCCTTTTTTTCAGATCCGGCCCTGAGCCTGCGTCGTATCTCCTGGACTTCGTAGTCTTCAAGAGTACTCATATAATTCTTAATAGGAAAACCCATATCCTTGATGCGGGCTTCCATTTCCTTACTGGCAATCCCGAATTCCTTGGCCAGTTCATGGACTCTTATTTTAGCCATTCCTGCGATTAACCCCCGAAACTTTTATGCCGCAGCACCTGATGCAATGCAGCACTCCAGACCTGAATACTGACCTGGAGACCATGCTTCTTCACGGTATATATTCAATTATGGTTTAACCTGAACAGTATATTGACCAGTATGTTCAACTACATGTTCAGATTGAATATTTTATTTTTTTATTTACCTGATTTGAGCGCTTGCCGGATTTACTTTCCTGCTGCCAGTACATTTAAATCCTGAACTCAATTCAAAAAACCTTTATATGCCCGGTCCTGAATGCCCTATTAAGACAGTTTTTATAGTTCCCAAGGGCCATGCCAATACATTGACCATCAGCACATGCATAGGCCCCACGGCCAGGAAGCCTCCTGTGTTCATCTGTTATCACGCGGCCATCCCTGAGGACCATCCTGACAAGATTACGCTGTTTCCGCTTTTTCCCGCAGACAATGCATGTCCTTTCAGGTTCATGCCCTGTGCCACGAGACATATCAGCCTGCCGGCGCAGGTTCCTTTTCTATTTCTTCAGCGCTGCCGGCACTCTCCGTTGATTCAGTGCCAGCTTCCTGATCCTCCGAGGCGTTCCCCTCTGTTTCAGGTACAGCCTCATCAGATTCACTGCCCTCACCAGCGGAGGCAGCCTGCTCGTCAGCATCATGCGCTTCAGACATGTCCTCTTCAGGCTCTGTTTCCTGCTCATCCACGTCCGCCTGCCAGTCAATACCCTGTTCTTCAAGGTATGCCCTGGCCGGTTCAACAAACGCAGCGGCATCATGACGCAGTTCTTCCGGATTGCATTGGGCGAGCTTCTGAATGGAGGTAATGCCATTCTTGTACAGACGGTCTGCCATATTTTCCGTCATGTTTTCAAGGTTCAGCATCTCCACATAATCAGGGTCCTGGTAATGAGCATATCTTGTCTCGCTCTTTACATCTATTTTCCAGTCGAGGAGACGGGCTGCAAGACGCACATTCTGACCCTGACGCCCGATTGCAAGCGAAAGCTGATCGTCAGGCACTATCACCTCAAGGGCCTCGTTTGCCTCATCCACAATTACCTGGCTGCATTCAGCCGGGGCAAGGGCATTGTAAACATACTTTGCAGGGTCCGGACTCCAGGGGATAATGTCAATTTTTTCACCCCTGAGTTCCTGAACCACTGCCTGAACCCTGGAACCCCTCATGCCAACACATGCGCCTACCGGGTCAACATAAGAGTCGCTTGAACTTACCGCAATCTTTGCGCGGCTTCCGGGCTCACGGGCAACACCCATTATCTTTACAATGCCATCTGTAATTTCAGGCACCTCGAGTTCGAAAAGTTTTATAAGAAACTGGGGATGTGTACGGGAAAGGATGACCTGAGTATCCCTGACCCCTTTTCTGACTTCTATAATAAGCGCCCTGATCCTGTCAGCGCGGCGGTAGCTCTCTGAAGGTATCTGTTCAGAGGATGGAAGCAGGGCCTCTGTGCGACCTATATTTACAATGACACCTCCGCGCTCAAACCTCTGTATGATGCCATTTACAAGTTCAAATTCCCTGTCCTTGAATTCTTCGTATATCAGGTCCCTCTCCGCATTCTTCATCTTCTGGATAATTACCTGCCTGGCGGACTGGGCCGCTATCCTTCCCAGGTTACTGATATCCATAAGGGTGCCGATACTGTCACCAAGCTCGGTTTCAGGATCAAGCTCAAGGGCCTCTTCAAGAGAAATTTCGGTCTCAGGGTCTGTTACTGTCTCAACAACATCCCTGTACTGGTAAACTTCAACTTCGCCGGTATTATCATTATATGCTACTTCAAGCTCAAGCCTGGCCCCATAACGTTTTCTAACCGCTGACTTTATGGCTTCTTCCAGGGCTTCAATCAGCACACTGGGCTCAAGACCCTTTTCCCGGGCGACCTGTTCTA
>WFRQ01000110.1 GCA_015486425.1 Deltaproteobacteria bacterium
AGGTGGAGGAAGAGGAAAAGCGCGGCAAAATCAAACGCTCCCTTGAGGTTGAAATAGAGTGGCTGCCCGGCCAGGAGGATATGCCCGGAGATCACGTGGTCATAGCCTGAACTGTACCGGGACTTTCAAAATTCAGGCATAACTCTTTTGATACATCATGTCAGAATCAGTCCAGGGTCCAGGCCTCACAGAGGCGCTGGCATACCTTGATACATTTCAGTTTCATGGTTTCAGGCTGGGGCTTGAACGCATGGAGGCCATACTTGAGGCCCTGGACAGGCCTGAAAGGGCCTATCCCTCCATTCATGTGGCTGGCACCAACGGCAAGGGCTCCACATGCGCAGTGATAAACTCAATTCTCAGCCAGGCAGGCTATAAAACAGGTTTTTACTCCTCGCCGCACCTCTACAGGCTCAATGAAAGGTTCAGGATTGGAAACAGTGAGATAGACGATTCCGAGCTTGCGGACATTCTGACCCGCATCAGAAAACTCATAGAAGCCGGTTTTGAGATGAGCTATTTTGAATACACCACCGCAGCGGCCATGCTGTGGTTCAGGGAAAGGGCAGTTGATATTGCCATATTTGAAACCGGTCTGGGCGGTCGCCTTGACGCCACAAATGTCATAGAACCTGAGATTTCGGTGATCACTAACATTGCCCTGGAACACCAGGCATATCTTGGAAACACCATTGGTGAGATAGCCTTTGAGAAGGCAGGCATTATAAAATCCGGGCGGCCCGCTGTATGCGCAGAGACAGGAGACGAGGCCCTGTCCGTGATCCGGGAGAGATGCCGTACCCTTGGGGCCCCGCTGATGCTGAAAGATCGGGATTTTTCATTTGAAACAGGGGAAAATGGCATGACCTGGCACGGATGGGACGGCTCCACCATAGATGGAATCCACCCTTCGCTTGCAGGCAGTCACCAGGCAGGCAATGCTGCCCTGGCCATTGCGGCAGTCAGGATGCTTCCTGCTGAAAATTTTACTGTTTCCGATCGGCATATCAGGGATGGTTGCAAACATGCCTCATGGCCCGGCCGGGGAGAGATTTTGCATGTAAAGGGCAGGAAGATAATTCTTGACGGGGCCCACAATATAAACGGCATGGAGGCGCTTACAGAGCTGCTTGAATCAATGGGCCTTTCTGCCAATGTCAACCAAGGCCAGTGCCTGCTCTATGCGTGTTCTGACGAGGGCGGTGATAAGGATTTTGCAGGAATGCTTAATCTGCTTTTCCCGTACTTCAGCCATGTAATTATTACTGAGCCGCCAGGCCCGCGCAAACCCGTGTCAGTGGCCGCGTGGCAGCAGCAACTGGGTGACTCTTCCTGCTGTATCCTTGAGGCTGACTGGAGCAGGGCGCTGGCCCGAGCCCTTGAGCAATGCGGAAAAGGCGGTCTGATCTGTGTTGCAGGCTCTCTCTACCTTGTGGGCAGTGTAAGGGCCAGGCTCAAATCGCCTTTTTTGCCGGCAGGGGAAACATAAGAAGCGCTACTCCTGCAATAAAGAGCGGCAGCAGCGCCAGTATTCCCAGGCGGGCGTTTCCTGTAAGAATTGTGACTGTGCCGATGAGGGCTGGCCCCATCACTGCTGCAAAACGGCCTGTTATGTTGTAAAAGCCGAAAAATTCCGCTTCATCTCCCTGTGGTATCATTTCTGAAAACAGGGAACGGCTGAGAGCCTGTATTCCACCCTGAACCATGCCTATGACAATGGCCAGCATGTAAAATTCCACGGAGCTTTCCATGCCGGAGGCCCAGATCGTAACCCCGGCGTACACTGCTATGGTCAGAACTATTGTCTTCCTGGTCCCGGCCCGCTCTGCCAGTTTACCCATGACAAGGGTTGCAGGAAAACCTGTAAACTGTACCAGCAGCAGGGCCAGAATAAGCCCCCTTGAGCCAAGTCCTATGGAAAGGCCGTAATCAACTGCCATGCGGATTACGGAACTGACCCCGTCCATGTAGAACCAGTAGGCCAGCAGAAACATGAAAGGTTTTTTGAGGGAGCGTATTTTTTTGAATGTAGAACCAAGGTGAGTAAGGGCTGCAGATATGGTCCCCGGGTGTTGGAAAATCCGCTGCTCCGGCACCTTCAGAAAGAGTGGTATGGAAAATACCACCCACCAGAGGGAAACAGAAATAAAAGATATCCTCACCGCTGATGCAGAAGATGTTATGCCCCATACGGACGGCCACAGGGCAAAGGCCACGTTAAGTGCAAATAGCAGCCCTCCTCCAAGATAGCCAAGGGAAAAACCGAGGCTTGAGACAAAATCTCTCTGCCCGGTGGGTGCAACAGAATTCAGCAGAGAATCATAGAAGATGTTGCCAGAGGCAAAACAGAACAGGGCTGTTGCATAAAGAACGAGAGCAGGCAGCCACTGGCCCTTTCCCGGCATGGCCAGAAGGGCAGTTGCACCTGCTCCGGCAATGGTGAAAAACAGCAGAAAGCGTTTTTTCATGCCAAGGGAGTCGGCTGCGGCGCCTGCGAAAGGAGCAATAATCGCCACCAGGAGGCTTGCGCCTGACCCGGCCCATCCCAGCCTTGCGGTGGAGATTGTCGGGTCAACACCAGCACAGAAAAACTGCTTGAAAAAAAGCGGGAAAAACCCTGCCATTACAGTTGTGGCAAAGCCAGAGTTAGCCCAGTCATAGAAGGCCCATGACAGTATCCGGCTGTTGATGGCAGTACGCATAGGGAGCATTCCCTGTTTGTCCCTCCTTTTCTATTATTGCGGAGGCTGTGTGGCTTTTTGAGGCTTGTTCTGCGAGAAAACCTAAATCCTCAATAAGTCCGAGCAAATTCACCTGTATCTGCTCAGAGGGTGCTGCAGATGCAAGGCGGAGGGGGCGAAGGCGTACTTCCTGTACTTCGAGTCCCCGACAACGCGGCAGATGCAGTGCCCTCTGAGCAGATACATTTCAGGATTATTTCAGATCCACCTCTTCAAGGAGTTTCCCAAGCTCCATTGCTGTCTCGCCGATAATGCGCGCGCACTCTGTGCAGCGACGGCTGTCAGGCGCCTTGTAAAAGGCCTTTACCTGATCCCTGTCCTTCCAGTCCACCCTGGCAATGTCGGTGCAGTTCATACCGCCATACTGCGCGGTAATGGCCTCGAATTTTCTTACCATTTTGAAGCTCAAGCGCCACATGGCCCTGTGGTCCCTGGCAGAAGGCTCCTTTTTCCCCATGAGCAGGCCAAGGGCCGCAATAGCCCCGGAGAGTGTGCCGCAAATATTGCCGGTGCTTGCTATGCCGCCTCCAAACGGCGCCATTGCAGAAATTACGTCAGGTGCATCCACCTCAAGCATTTCGGCACCCACGGCAAATACAGCCTGGCTGCAGTGAAATCCATCAAGAAAAAGCCTGGACGCCTTTTCGGACATCTGTTCAGGTGTCATATTGTCATCCTTTTTCTGTGTGATTGTTCAGAGTTTTCCTCAATTGAGCGTTTCAAAATGTGGAAAATTATTTTTTCAAAAAATTAAAAGGAGTTACATTGATTATAACTTTCCAATTTTGAAACCCTTCGGGATTGCCGTCTTCACCGCATCTCCTTTGTCATCGGAACCCCCATATAGCCAACTATAATGGGAATTCCTCTTTCGCGGATATGCAGCAAATCCGAACAATCGCTCAAATTAGCAGCTTCAGAACCAGTCTCAAAAAGTTACATAGCCGCAGCACGTTATGATATTAGGACAATCTGGGAACGCTCCCCTTTCATTCCCAGTTCAATTCACACACTACGATTATTGCCAAATTGTCCACATGACCAGCCCGCAAACAATAATAAAAGCGTAAACCACGCCCGACGCAGCATAAAGGAGCCTTACTGCCCTTGCAATATCAGTGGCTGTCGGTTTTCTGCATTCTGAATTTATCCAGGGATAATCCGTGAGCTGACCCTGATAGGAAGCAGGCCCCCCTATCCTGACCCCAAGGGCTGCGGCAAATGCGGATTCAGGAAAACCTGAATTAGGGCTTGAGTGACAGCGGCAGTCCCTGCGCACCACCCGCCTTATGTCACCTCGGGTGCCAATGCCCGTGATTCTCGACGCCACGCATACTGCTACAACACTGAATCTTGCCGGAATCCAGTTGGCTATATCATCCAGTTTCGCGGCTGCCCTGCCAAATTCCAGGTATTTTTCATTCCTGTACCCTATCATGGCATCAAGTG
>WFRQ01000111.1 GCA_015486425.1 Deltaproteobacteria bacterium
ATAGTTTTTAAAGAGGGTTTCAGGTTGGGAAGTATAAGCTCTTCAGCGCTATCCCAATCTATATATTCTGTTGAGTTATGCGAGTACCAAAATTCCCTTTCCTGATCTTCATCTTTAAATATAGGTAACTTTTTCTTCATCATATTGCCTCATAAATCTTTCTTTCTTTTCGACTCATATCTTTTGCTGAAATAATTCGTATTTTTTTGTTCCGTATAGTAAATACAACAAATAGCTTTCTCCCCAAGTCTGTAACACCTAATGCATAATATCTATCTTCAAAATTTGAATGCTTAGCATCAACGTGAACAATAAGCGGATGATTGAAAAAAATCTGTTCGCACTCACTACTACTTACTTTGTGTTTAATCCAGTTCTTATTTTTGTTGCCATCATCCCATTCAAACCCGGTACACTCCTGCAAGATCTTTTTTGATTTTACATTCATGATTTAAGTATATGAACAGAATATACAAAAAACAAGTAAAAAAACACTACCCACCTGATTTTGAGGCCACAACATAACGTATCTGCTCACAGGTGCTGCTGGTAGCCGTTTATAATCATTCAAGCAGCCACTCTGTGACAGATTTAAATTGAATGTCTTTGCCCATATCATGGGCAGGAATATCCGCTGTGCGAAACAGCAGCATTTTTTTGCATCACTGATCCGTTCCGAAGCCTTCAAGAGTCCTTTAACCTCTCTTTTTATGTTTCCCTCATGCAGTCCTGTCAGTTACCTGGATAACCATTGGAGGTGCACCAGGTGAAAAAACTGCAAAATCACATTCATAGCTGTTTTTCAGGAAAAATCTTTTTTCCTCGTCTAACCGGAACCGGGCGGAAGTGGGGCAGGAAACTTCGGTGCTTTGATACCGCTTGACAAAAAATTGTGATGTAGTATATTTTTGTCAAAGGTTTTATAAAGGAGAAGACTATGAGCTTGCAGATACTCGCCCGGAATGTAAGGCGGCTGAGGACTGCGAAACGCTTCAGCCAAAAGGCGTTGGCAGAGGCCGCAGGACTTTCCCTGCCCGCGATCAAGAATCTGGAACTTGCCAAGAATGAACCGCGGATGAGGACCGTGCAGGCAATCGCCAGGGCTCTCGATGTAAAACTCCAGGAATTGTTTCAGCCTGTTCGGCAACTGCAGACTGTCCGCTTCCGGTCCGCAAAAAGGATGCAAAACCGCGAAAACATCCTGGCCGAAGTATCGAGATGGCTGGATGACTTCAATTTTCTCGAGGGTGCCCTGAACAGGCGGGCACGGTTCAAACTGGAAGGCGTATGGGAGGAATGTTCAAAAGACAACATTGTTGATGCGGCCGCGCTTTGCCGGAAAAAACTGCATTTGAAACCTGTTGACCCCATTTATGACATCTGTGGGCTGCTGGAAGACGCGGGCGTCAAGCTGCGTCAGCTTTCCATGGCGTCAGACAGCTTCTTCGGGTTGTCGATAGCAGGAAACGATGGCGGGCCCGCCATCGTTGTGAACGCGTGGGAACGAATTCCCGTGGAAAGACGGATTTTCAGCGCCGCGCACGAATTGGGCCACCTCATGCTCCATCGTAACGCCTTTGATGTCAGCCAGACCGAAGAAAACGAGATAGAAGAGAACGAGGCGGACTTTTTCGCCGGACACTTCCTGATGCCCGATGAAGGGTTTTGCAAGGAATGGAACGAGGCGTCCGGACTGCATCCGGTGGACAGGGTATTCAAGGTCAAACGTATCTTCCGCGTCAGCTACAAAACCGTCCTTTTCCGTCTGACCGAACACGGCATCGCCGATCGTTCAATCTGGATGCGGTTCAACCAGGCTTTTCAACGAAGGTTCAACCGTAAGCTGTCGTTCAAGGAAGAGCCGATGGCCCTCGATTCCACCGAACCGTTCGGGCTCAAACCGTTTGATTTCCAGGAAGACCGTTTCAGTCGGCTGGTCAGGGAAGCAGTCGAAAAAGACAAAATTTCGCTCAGCCGGGGTGCGGAAATGCTCGGGATCGGCATTGAAGACATGCTGGACATCCTGCGGAACTGGGAGACCATCCAGTGAAGCGGCGGCCCAAAGCCCGTAAACTGATGATCATTGACGCGTGCGTCCTGATCGATTTCATCAAGACAGACCGCACTGTCCTCGAACTCATTGTGAAACATGTCGGCCCTGTTCATGTCATCAGCCCCATGGTCGAGGAGGTTGGCGAGATCGACGACGAGTCCGAGCTCCTGGAGCTTGGGTTGGTGATCATGGAGCCGGAGATTGAAGACGCGTATGCGGCCGCAGGTCATTCAGGCCCCATATCGTTCCAGGACCGACTCTGTCTGCTTACAGCCAAGCGGCACGGATTCAAGTGTGTCACCAACGACAAGAGCCTCCGGAAACTTTGCAGACAGGAAGGCGTCCCCTTGCTGTGGGGACTCGAGATCCTTGCGGAACTGCACAAGGCCGGAGGAATACCGGGCAAGGATGCGGAGTTGATGGCCCAGGCGATACGGGATTCCAACCCGAAGCATATCACCGCCAAGATTATCTCGCGATTCAAGGACATAATCCGGCGGCAGGAAAAGCAGCGGCCCGGATCATAATCCGGAGCGCGCATTTTGTTTCCTGCTTGTACAAAATCAAACAAAACAGTCAGATGGAGGAGATTCCAATGGAAAAAGGTAACTAATCCCCCCCTCCAGGATGATTTCCCATAACGGGAAAGACGCTTTTCACGAAACGTATCTGCTCACAGAGTGCTGCCGCAGCCGTTTATAATGATTCAAGCAGCCATTCTGTGACAGATTTAAATTGAATGTCTTTGCCCATATCATGGGCAGGAATATCCGTTGTACGAAACAGCAGCAATATTTTTCATGGCGATATTTTGCTTGAATTAAGTAAAATATCAAGCATTATTATTCTTTTATAAAGACAAATTTATGAATTAACCATCAGCCCAACCAGGAAGTTTCCGCTTACAATATGACCATAATGCGCTACTGTTAAGTAACCATGACCGACTGCGCGGATTTGCTGCATATCCGCGCAAGATGAATTCCCATTATAGCGGGCTATATGGGGCGTCCGATGTCAAAGGACGGTGAAGACGGCAATCCCGAAGGGTTTCAAAATTGGAAAGTTATAATCGATGTAACTCCTTTTAATATCTTTATAAAAAGTGATTTTCCATATTTTGAAACGCTCAATTTAAAGTTGACTGAAGCTGATTAGGGTGCACATTGCGCACTCATTACCTTTCTCAACCTGTGCGCTATCCTGACGGTTATTGACCGATTTTTCTATCATGTACATAAACAGCAGCAATGAATTGCAGGCAGCTCAAATAATAAGCCCTCTTGCTTTTTCCCCCTTGACAACTTTCAGGTCAGTCATAAATTAGAATGTTGGATACCGGTTTCTGATACCTGAGTTGAATCAGGTAATACCAGGGCGCAATTCATGCCCATGGGCTGAAACCGTCCCCATATTCTTTTCTGCTACTGCCTTACAGACCATTATGGAGACAAGTTTCAAATGGCTGAGATGATAAAGGTTGAAGAGATAGTCAAGCGTTATGGCAGCACAGAGGCGCTTTCCGGTGTCTCCTTCTCTGTGCAGCCCGGCGAGGTCATTGGCCTGCTTGGCCCTAACGGCGCAGGCAAGACCACTCTGATGAAAATACTCACCGGCTATTTGCAGCCTGATGCCGGACAGGCCTGGATTGACGGAATAGACGTGCTGGAAAACCCCAGGCAGGTCCAGGCCATGGTTGGATATCTGCCTGAAAATGCGCCGCTGTATCCCGAGCTTACAGTGCAGTCCTACCTGAAGATGATAGCAGAGCTGCGCGGGGTTGATGAGTCAGAAATGCCTGCCCTTATTTCACAGGCAGTAAAGGCCGTGGGCCTTGAGGACAGGCTGGTGGACCCCATCGGCACGCTGAGCAAGGGGTACCGTCAGCGTGTGGGTATTGCTCAGGCAATTTTGCACAGGCCGCGTCTTCTCATTCTTGACGAGCCCACAAACGGCCTTGATCCCACCCAGATAGTGGAGGTCAGAAAGCTCATAAAGGAGCTTGCCTCCACAAGCACTGTGCTTCTTTCCACGCATATTCTGCCAGAGGTGGAGGCCACGTGCGGCAGGGCAGTCATTATTATGAACGGGAAGGTGCGGGCAGACGCAAGGCTTGAGGAACTTTCCGACTCATCGCTTGCCATTCTCACCCTTGCATCCGCAGATGTGGACAGAAACGCTGTAACTTCCGA
>WFRQ01000112.1 GCA_015486425.1 Deltaproteobacteria bacterium
CTGTTGTAGAAATGCCCTGGCATACCGTATCAGGTCGTCCCTGATATCAGGGTCTATAATAACGCTATCAAGATTTATTGTTGGAGTTTCAGTGGTGAAACAGAGCATGCTTTCATCATAGACATTATTGTCCCCGAGAATAAAGTTGCTGATGCGGGCATGAATTGAAATGCAGGATTCTATGATTCTTGCAGTGGACCACCCATCGATTCTGACGATCTCCTGCTTCACGAGGGTCGCTGTTGCGCTGAAATATCGCCTTTTTTCTATCTGCTCCGTATATCCATCAGTAAGGATGGACAGAACGGTGCCTACATCAATATCATTCCTGTCGGTTTCCCATGTATCAACATTGCACCTGTTTAACATCGCACATAAATCAATGCTGGTGTCCACTGCAAACAGAAACTGGAGTACCCTGGTTTCAAAAGCGTCCAGCCCGTACTGTTGGCATACTGTGAGAAAATTCAGATGAATGCCCTGGCTCAGGCTTGCTGTCTCCATCTCTTTTCTGCATTCTTCCAGGTGAGTGCACCAGTGATATGCCTCTTCGGGACCAGTTACATTTGCCGGAAGTTTAAGAAACTGCAATTCCGGGACTGAAGGGTCAAGCGAGCCGGGTCCCTTTATCCTCAAAAAGGCAAGGGCTACCCATGCCCGTGCCTCCATGACAAGGTATTCAATATGCTCCATGTTATCCCTGAACAGATAGGCGCTGTCGCCGGTGCATGCCTGGCATCCTGACATATAATCAAGTGACTGATCAGATACCGTAGGAATTTCTTCTGTATTCTGGATTGGTGCCATCACTGCTCCTTTCAGGCTTGAATACCCACATCTGCTGCCAGGTTCTCACAAGTGGGTCAGCAGCAGGTGTATAATAGGGAGAGTCTGAATCTATCGTCTCAAGTTATTATCCAGTGCTGCTTACGATTCCTGGCGTCTGCTCTTTTCAATTATGTCTGCCAGACCATACTTCACAGCCTCGTCAGGACTGAGCCAGGTATCCACATCTCTTAAAAGTGTCTGTTCAAGCTCTTCCCTGGTTTCGATCAGGGAGTAACGCAGGTAGTACTCCACGATACGTTTATGTTCCAGGTCTTCCTCCTTGCGCTTTGCAAGAAGTTGACTGTGATTGCCAGAAGACAGCCATGAAAAACGATGAGACAGGATGGAAGTTCGCGGGGTTATGACCCTTCTTCCCTTTTCTCCGCACATGAATAGCATGAGTCCCATTGATGCGATCATGCCGAGGCCTGTGGTATAGATGGGGATGGTGGACCATTCCATTATGTCGATAATGGCAAAACCCGCAGGAGAAGAACCTCCGGGAGAATTTATAATCATCTGGATGTGTTCTACGTCGCCCTTTATATTATGCTCGATTATTTCACGGCATATGGATTCCGATATGCCGGTATTTATCTCTCCGGATATATAGATTATTCCGTAATCCTGAAGCCCCTTTTCTTCTCTCTGCTCTTTTCTGCTCATGTTATTGCCTCCTTTTTTGTCGAAATTACAGGAAATTTCATGCGATATATGCCTGGTAGCGCAAGGATTTGGCAGTACTCTGCCCGCGTTGGAGAGAATGTTAATCCGGACGTATGTCAAAAGTGGTCACGGTTGATGAAAATTTTTTTCGCGACAATGCATTGAGCCTTCGTGTGTGTTCTTCATGCCAGAAGGGCCGTACAGACATGACGATAGATGTGGCATTGCTCCCTGGTATCAGGGTATTCCTTTTATTGCGTGCATATAGTATTTTTGTTAAAATTTTTCATATGTTGGCATTTCATCCGTAACTTGAATTGAGCTATTGTTTGGATTTATGACATATCCGCCATTATCTTGGCATGGAATGTAAAAAGAGGCATAATCTGGTTGAAAAATGGGGCAGCATAAATGAAAAAACTTCCAATCGGCATCCAGACTTTCAGCGAAATAATTGAAGAACAGTACACCTATGTTGACAAAACCGGCCTCGCCGTAGACCTTGTTGAGTCCGGCAAATACTATTTCCTCTCCCGCCCCCGACGTTTTGGTAAAAGCCTTTTTATTTCCACCCTGCAGGCCCTGTTTGAAGGACGAAA
>WFRQ01000113.1 GCA_015486425.1 Deltaproteobacteria bacterium
CCGACACGCGCAGCACTTACCACAAGTGCTGCCTCGGTCGGGTCGCCAACCGCAATCCACTCCCCCTTATCCTGCCTTATGGCCGCATGGTTGCATACAAGACCTGCTTCAAACAGCAGAGGGATGACAGTACCTCCATGTATTTTGCCTCTCGGAGAATATCCTTGACCCTCGATGCGGATTTCAGAGTCAGGGGTCCAGGCGAATCGGACACTCATGCGGTTTTCCGTCAGAGTACCTGTCTTGTCTGTACAGATTACATCACAGCTTCCAAGTGTCTCTACGGAAGAAAGTCGCCTTACAAGTGCCTTCCTGCTCAGCAGGCGCTTTACCCCCACGCTGAGTGCAATGGTGACCACTGCGGGAAGTGCAGTTGGAACAGCGGCCACAGCAAGGCTTATGGCAATAAATAGAAATTCCGTAAGAGAATGAACACTTAAAACGCCGGATATATAGTCTCTAATGACAAAAAGCAGAAAAACAGTGACGCATATCAGGGCAATAACAACTCCAAGCTTTTTCCCAAAACCATGAAGTCTTTTCTGAAGAGGAGTCATGCCTGCAGCATGTTCTCTGACCATGCTGGCAATCCGGCCTATCTCGCTGTGCATGCCTGTTGCCGTAACCACAGCCAGGCCATGACCGCTGACCACGTTTGTGCCGGAGAACACCATGTTCATCTGATCACCAGGCTGCAGCAAACCATGATCAAGAGCCTGGGAATGTTTAACCACAGGCACACTCTCTCCTGTCAGCATGTCTTCTGCCACCTTGAGATGCACAGATTCAATCACCCTTGCATCCGCCGGAACCCTGTCTCCGGCTTCAAGCACAACTACATCGCCAGGGACCAGGAAACGGGCAGGAACTTCCGTGATTTGACCGTCCCTGAACACCCTTGCCACAGGTGCAGCCATATTTTTCAGGGATTCCATGGACCTCTGCGCTGAAAATTCCTGGAAAAATCCAATGGCTGCATTCATCAGAAGAATCGTGAGAATCATTATGGAATCAGTATATTCACCTGCCATGATGGCAAAAAATACTGCGCCAAGAAGTATGTGAACAATAGTGTCTCTGAACTGATTCAATAGAATGGACCAGGCGGAAATGCCTGTTTCTGATCCTATATCATTAAATCCATATCGCTCAAGTCTAAGTTCTGCCTCCCTGCCGGTCAGCCCTGTTGACCGGTCAGTCCCAAGCGCTTCGATCACCTTGTCTGTATTAAGCTGGTAATATTCCATAAATGTAACTGCTCACTCCTCAAGGATGAATCCCATAACGGAAAGACGCTTTTCACACATTTTTGCACCTTGAAAAACTGTACGCATAAGGAAGCAGGGAAGCAGGAGCTTCAGGTTTATAGTTCCCAAACTGGAGTTTGGGAACCAGCAAAATTCTGAATTATCGCTGGATTGTACATTTGATGGCTCTGCTGCAATTACGGCAGTAGTTCAAATTGGCAATGTTGGCAAAATAGTTTAAAAACATGTATTAATATATAAAATGTACAATTATTCAGCATGGACAAACTGTTTTGTTTCTATCTGCAACCCTATGGGCTGTCCAAAAAACGGCATCCCCATATAGCCTACCATAACGGGGATTCCCAATAATCTAATGTCCTATTCAATTTCTGAGAAAAGAGAGCTGATAAGCGCAATACCTGTATTTTCTGGACTTCCAGCAGAGGCAGTGGAACGACTTGCATCTGATTCCCTTACCAGGTTCCATGAAAGAGGTGAGATAATATTTTCCGAAAAAGACCCTGCATCCGGATTTTATATTCTTGCAGAGGGTCGGGTAAAAATTTTCAAGATTTCTCCAGATGGAAAGGAACAGATTCTTCATATTTTCACTCCGGGAAATCTGTTTGGAGAAGCCGCGGTTTTCTCAGGAGGCTCCTTTCCTGCTACTGCCATGGCAATTGACAAATCACACACCCTGATCATTCCCAAGTCTTCACTCAAAGATGTCCTTTCAGAAAACCCGCTGCTTGCCATGAATATGCTTGCTGTCCTGTCCGCACGACTGAGGCAGTTTTCCGAGCTGATTGAGAACCTTTCCCTTAAAGAAGTACCTGCCAGACTCGCAACCTATCTGGAACTCATGTCCGCAGGCACAAGCTCTGATACCATACACCTTGATATAACCCGCAACCAGTTGGCCTCAATGCTGGGCACAATACCTGAAACCCTTTCACGGATACTTTCCCGCATGGCCTCTAACAATATCATACAGGTCAGCGGCAGGGAGATTAAAATAGTTGACCATGAGGTGCTGCGTTCATTGGCAAGCGGTGTAATTCGGCTTTAGGGGCTGGCTCTCCAGTGGATAGAATATTTTTTACCTGATTTTTTTAACAGTCATGCCTCAAGAACCCTGTTTTTTATTCCGATGAACAGAAAAGAGAGAAAAAATTTCGCAGACTTTGCTGTGTAACTGGGCATTAAAGTATTTTTATCCAAAAATATTGATTAACAGATCGAGCGTTTCAAAAATTTACTGAGCTTTTGCCTGTATTTTTCATATTAAATGCACTGAGCCTCAGCCCACAGTTTAATGCCCCCCACTGTTGCCTTTAATGGCAGTGGGAGTAAATCAGGGTTGATTCTTAATTATCTGAGCCGCTGGTTCATGTATAGACAACAAGAAATGATATGCATACCGAAAAAATAAACAAAGCTTTTCAGGCCATTGTCCCGCGTCTGGATTCTCTGCCATTGCCCAATGTCATGACATCCAGACTGCTTATGGCAATTGGAGAAGGCAGCAGTGCTGGGGAACTTCGCGAAATTATAGAGGCAGATCCGACAATTACCGTTCAGGTGCTGAAGGTTGCCAACA
>WFRQ01000114.1 GCA_015486425.1 Deltaproteobacteria bacterium
TGAACTCTATACCTTGTACCCTGTATAATGTACATGTTATCCTGAATTCCATGTCATCACCAATTGAAGATTACAGAAACAGTCTGAATGAGCTGCAGTTTAAGGCAGCAGCACACAGGGGAGGGCCTCTGCTTGTTCAGGCAGGCCCTGGAACAGGCAAGACCAGGGTACTGAGTTATCGCATAGCAGGCCTGGTTCATTCAGCCGGAATTGAAGACAGGAACGTGCTTGCCATTACCTTTACCAACAAGGCGGCAGCAGAGATAGCCGACAGGGTAGAAGGAATTACAGGCAGACAGGTCATGCAGGGCAGGATTCAGGTTGCCACGTTTCACGGCTGGGCTCTCTCTTTTCTCAAGGAACACCTTGGAGAGCAGACGAGAGAAGTGGTAAACGAGACTGATGCACGCTCCATTCTTTCTGAAGCGATGAAGAATGAAGGGGTAAGGGGTGATGCCAGACGAATTCACGGCATTATTTCAAGGGCAAAGCAGCACTGGCCTGTGAAAGCGCCGGAAGGGGAGCCGGAGTTTGCCACTTATTACAGAATATATTCGGCTGCCCTTGAAGAGTATGGCCTGTGGGATTTTGACGATCTGATTCTTGAAGCAGTCAGACTGCTTGAGGATCCGCAAATCGCTGACGGGTTTATGGCCCGGACTCAGGAGATACTGATAGATGAATTTCAGGATGTCAGTCCGTCACAGTATGCACTGCTGAAAAAGATGGCCCGTCCTGAAGGGTCTGTTACTGCAATTGGAGATGTAAATCAGGCCATTTACGGGTTCAGAGGGGCAAGCCCGAAATTCATGGAAAAATTCATCTCTGATTTCAGGGGGGTAAAGAAGATAACCCTTAATGAGGCTTATCGCTGCCCGCAGATATTTCTTGATGCCGCACGTTCGGTAATGGGTAAGGACAGGGCCCCGAAACTCATATCAGCCCGTGGCCATGGCCATGAAATCATTTTCAAACCCAACAAGGATCCCGGAGCCGAGGCTCGATGGATAGCACTTGAAATTGAAAAAACTGTGGGCGCCCTGAGCTTTGATTCCTTTAACGCAGGACGGGCAGGATGGGAAGAGGTACGAAGCCTTGCCGATGTGGCGGTTCTCTTCAGGACAAGGCGTATAGGCGAGATAGTGGCAAAGGCCCTTTTTGAAGAGGGCATCCCATTTCAGTTATCTGCAATGCCTGACCCTCTGGATCAGCCTGAAATACGAAATATATGGCGTCTGTGGGAAGCCGTGAAGGGCAGGGCCTCGGATTATCACCTTTCGAGGCTTCCGGGGCGAAAAGAAAAATGGATCAGGAAGGGGAACGTACTTAAGGCCGCTGCTGCCAAACTTCCCCCTGATCAACTTGTAAAGGCTATTGCCCAGGCCCTTGAAATAGACACGGAAATGCCTGAGGTGGCTGGCCTCATGGAGGCCACTGCACGAAACCCGGAAATAGACAGCCTCAGCGTACTGCTGAGGGATGAGGTGGAAATAATAAGAAGCAGAACAGAAGCAGTGTCCCTGCTGTCCCTGCACGCATCAAAAGGACTGGAATTCCCAGTGGTTTTCATTGCAGGATGTGATGAAAAGATAATCCCATGGCAAGGCAGCAGCCTTGATGAAGAAACACGCCTGTTTTATGTAGGTCTTACCAGGGCGTCAGAAAAACTGCATGTAAGCTATCCGAGAAAACGCAGAATAAATGGCTCCATGAAGTCAAGGCGGCCTTCACGATTCATAAAAAAAATCCCTGAAAAACTGCGTGTTACCCCCACTGTCAAAAGGCATTCACCCAAACGCACCATGAAGCAGCGTCAGAAAAGCCTGTTCTGATTCAATAAGTTTTATAGGGTGGAATCTATTGATAACAGGGCCGAAAACATTCTGCCCCTGCGATCCCGTGCAGGTGTGTTGCTATAGACTGCCTGTGGGGAGCATTCCCTGTTTGTCCCAATATGCAGCCATGTAACTTTTTGAAACTGGTTCTGACACTGTCATTAGGCGCCACGAACGTTACATGCAGGTTTTTCCGCAAAA
>WFRQ01000115.1 GCA_015486425.1 Deltaproteobacteria bacterium
GATGTTGGTATGTTTTTCACCTATGGTGTTTTGTCCGTGGTGGCAGCATTAAATAGATGGTGACAATGCACTGCTCCTCTGTTTGAACTGGTATTAACCTGAGGGGTAGCGCAGGCTGGGCGCTGCAACATGAAAGATTTTGGTCTTGAAGGATGGGGATATGAATTTTGGTGAAGTACCGTGGAAGTTGAAATATGCTGCCCTCGGGGCAGTTGTTGTTCCTGTGTTCGGCAGGCTGGCGCTTACAGGTACAGGGCATGAGCATGAATTTTATCGATATCTTGTCCCGCTGTTTGTTGGGGGTGTGGCAGGCTTTTTTATCGGGCGATTTAAAGACATACTGCTGGCCCAGAATGCACGGTTCAAGCTTGAGGCACAGCGGTCGGCAAGGCTTGCCAGTGATCTTAAGATCAACGAGGAGTATCTGAGGGCTATTCTTGATAATGCCCCCATGCCCATTTATCTCAAGGAGTCTGAAGAGCTTACCTATCTTCTTGTGAACTGGCGTGCTGAAGAGGTGGCGGGCCTTCCTGCTGAAAAAATTATAGGCCGGAATGATTTTGAACTGACCCCTGAGCCCGCGGCCCGTATGTTCAGGGATCAGGACAGGAAGATATTGGAGGCAGACGCCCCCTTGATGTTTGATACAGACATAAACCTTCACGGAAAGCAGTTTCATTTTCTGACCTGTAAATTCCCCCTGCACGATGAGAAAGGTGATATTTATGCAGTAGGCGGCATATGCATGGATATTACCAAAAGAAAAGAGGCGGAAAATCTTCTTGCCGAACAGGAGGAACGTCTTTCTGTTACTCTCAGGAATATTGGCGATGGCGTGATTTCCACTGATATAAGCGGCAGGGTGGTATTTGTAAATGCAGTGGCAGAAAGGCTCACGGGCTGGACCCAGGCTGAGGCTGAAGGACGTTTGCTTGATGAGGTCATGCAGATGAAAAGTGCCAGAGATGAGCAAACCATTCCAAGCCCTGTTGATGCCATTATATCCGGAGACAGGCCAATGCATCTGCCAAAGGAAATTATCCTGGTAGATAGAGATGGCAACAAGCGGTTTATAGAGGACAGTTGTGCCCCCATTCATGACAGGGAAAGCAGGATTATTGGTGTTGTCCTGGTGTTTCGTGATGTCACCCGGCAGCGGCAGATGGAGAAGGAACTTCTCAAGACCAGAAAGCTTGAATCAGTAGGAGTGCTTGCAGGCGGCATAGCGCATGATTTCAATAATATTCTGGTTGCCATACTTGGTAATATCAATCTTGCGTCACTGTTGCTCGGGCCTGACCATGAGGCAGCAGAACTGCTTCGTAACGCTGAAAACGCGTCAAAACGTGCCCGCGACCTTACCCGTCAGCTCCTTACCTTTGCAAAGGGAGGTACTCCTGTGAAAAAGGTGGCACATCTTCCTGAGCTTATAAGGGAAACCGCTGATCTTCTCATGCACGGCAGTAATACAAAGATTCATTACCACATGCCTGAGGATACCTGGATGGTTGAGATAGATACCGGGCAGATGGGGCAGGTGATACAGAACCTTATTATCAATGCCAGGCACGCAATGCCGGACGGAGGTGTTATAGATATTGCCTGCGCAAATGTGATTGCAGACGAGAATGAATCCCTGTGCTGCGGGCTTCCGTCAGGCCGGTATGTGCGCCTTACCGTCAGGGATCATGGCGTGGGAATACCTGAAAAGATACTGGACAGGGTTTTTGATCCATATTTTTCCACCAAACAGGAGGGCAGCGGGCTGGGGCTTGCCATTGTTCATTCCATTATCAGCAAACATGGCGGCCATGTGGCAGTGGAATCGGAACCAGGTTCAGGTACGGTTTTTACCATCATGCTCCCTGCGGCAGGCAAGGAGAAGGAAACCGCCCAGGTGACTGAGGCACGAGCCGACATCTCTAAGGGCGCCGGTACTGTCCTTGTCATGGATGATGACGAAATGGTAAGGGAGATTGCGTCCCACATGCTTGAACACCTTGGCTATGCAGTGCTTTCAGCCGGTGATGGC
>WFRQ01000116.1 GCA_015486425.1 Deltaproteobacteria bacterium
ACTTGCAGCAGGACTTAAAAAAAGAAAAAAACCACCCCGGTTGTTCGCCAAGTGGTGTATGGGCTCGTTCTACCTGCTTTGACCTAAATTGAGCGTTTCAAAAAAATTTAAAGGAGTAACATCGATTATAGCTTTCCAACTTTGAAACCATTCGGGATTGCCGTCTTCACCGCATCTCCTTTGTCATCGGAACCCCCATATAACGCACACTATAATGGGAATTCCTCTTTCGCGGATATGCAGCAAATCCGAACAATCGCTCAAATTAGCAATTGTATATGACAATAATACTGTTTTCCATCGTATCCGCCAATCACTTCAGGCTGAGAACAGGGCGGAAGAGTTGCTGCGCCTTTTTTATCTGATTTCAATGCCCAGCTTTGGTTGTAACTGCTCACTCCCCCCTCAAGGATGAATTCCCATAACGGAAAGACGCTTTTCAAACAACAATTTTTTCTTTACACGTAGCTGCTCAGAGGGTGCTGCAGATGCAAGGCGGAGGGGGCGAAGGCGTACTTCCCGTACTTCGAGCCCCCGACAACGCAGCAGATGCGGTACCCCCTGAGCAGATACCTTTGGTTTTACTATAGTGACTACCACCGTTTACCGCAATGGTCGGGCTTATGGGGGCTGTTAACAGTCACTGTGCAGGGTATGGATGAAGGGGGCGCATTTTCCGTTTGCCCCAATATCATAACGTGCTGCGGCTGTGTAACTTTTTGAGACTGGTTCTGAAACTGTTATGAGGTGTCACGAACGTTATGTGCAGGTTTTCTCGCAGAACAAGCCTCAAAAAGCCACACAGCCTCCACAATCATAGAAAAGGAGGGACAAACAGGGAATGCTCCCGGATGAAGGGGTGCGTCAGGAGCAGAATCTCTTTCTGAGGTTTTCCATACGTTCCAGGGAAGTTTCAAGCCTTTCCCTGCTTATACGTCCATCCTTGCACGCATCCTGTATTTCCTGTACAACAGCCTTTATGCGTTCATGCCTGTGACAAACCAGCAGCATGTCATGACCGGCCAGAAATGCCTTCAGGGCCGCCTGCGCCACTGAGCCGTACCCTGTTATCCCGCCCATTTCAAGGTCATCGGTAATAAGCACACCTTGAAAGCCGAGGTCATGGCGAAGCAGGTCAGTGGCAATTGCAGGGGAAAAAGATGCTGGAAGGTCAGGGTCAAGGGCTGTGAAAATTACGTGCGATGTCATGATGGAGCTGACACCTGCTTCTATGGCCTGCCGGAATGGTTCGGTGTTCTTAAGTACTTTGTCGGTCTGTTCGCCCACTACAGGCCGCTTAAGGTGCGGATCTTCCCCTACCATGCCGATGCCGGGGAAATGTTTTGCAACAGCAGCAATGGATTGGCTCTGCAGTGTTCTGATGTAGCGTATGCCTGAAGCTGATACCGCTTCCGCACTGTTTCCGAAACATCGCCCCTTGAGAACTCCCTGCGCCGCAGGCCCTGCAATATCAAGCACCGGGGCCATGTTCATATTTATGCCGCAGATTTTCAGCATATCGGCGGTTTTTGCCGCAAGGTCATCGACTGCCTGTCCAGGGTCCTCTGAGCCGCCTGCTTCATGGGCTGAAGGAAGCGCTTCCCAAAGAGGAGGGCCAAGGCGCTGAACCGTGCCTCCCTCCTGGTCTATTGAAATTATCGGGCAAGGAAGTCCTGCATCACTGCATGCATTTTTCAGGTCATCAGTCAGTTTTTTAAGCGTCACAGGGCCTTCAGCAGCGTTTCTCCTGAAAATGATGAAGTTGCTCACCCCGTGATTCAGGATTATATCCCTGGTCTCATCGTTCAGGGATGTGCCGGATATACCGGCCATGATAAGAGTACCGCAGGGGTAATCACCTCTGTTACGCATGCCTGTTCCCTGTATTGTGTGCTGCTGCAAAGGTTATAGGTCTGGTGAGAGATTTTGCCGTTATTTCAATAAGTTATCAATAAAATCTCGTGGCTTCAACACCTCAATATTTTTGTAACCAGACATTTTCAACAGGTGTTTGTCCCCACTTACAATCAATTTGCTGTGGCTGGCAATAGCACATTCAATAAATTTGTTGTCATCCGGGTCTTCACATGCGTTCACTGAAATGTCTTTTGTCTCAACAAATTTCGCATAGATTGTGAACAACTCGATAATCGGCTCAATATTTATGGATGAATATTTTGCGGATAATTCTCTTCCAACCCTTTTATATTTTTCAAGTATTGACTCTGTTAGAATGATTTTGATTCTGGATTCCTTCCAAAATTTTAGAATTTGCGAAGGATGGCCACCAAAAAAGATTCCAGAGATAAAAACATTAGTATCCAGAACAATTTTCATTTTTTGTTCCGGACCTTTTTAACTGCCTCCGCAATATCTGCTTTTGTTAATCCTGACTTTTCCCCATCTTCACGGGCTTTGGCAATAAGTTCGTCGAATTCATCTATTGAGGGTGGGGTAATACTTTTTAATATCACCACATCTTTATCACCAACAACGATAAACTGAGTACCAGCTTTCAGCCTTAAGCTCTTCCGAATATTTTCAGGGATAACGACCTGTCCTTTTGATGACATTTTTGTGGTGGATACGCTTGCCATAATCTGCCTCCATGCATGTTATCTTACATGTAAGATAATATCGATATCATTAACAAGAGGCAAGGTGCGATTTTTTTAAAGCGCACCGTAACTACTCACCCCCCTCTCACGGAAAGTCGCTTTTCACACAACCATTTTTTCTTGATAAGTATCTGCAGCACTCTATAAGCAGATACAGAAGAATTTGCACTGATTTATTGAGACGTTACCAAAATGGAATATAACTACGTAGAATATCCCTTTACTTTCCTGAAGGTAAGATAAGGACATGGGTTCCGAATTTATTATCGCTGGTACACCTGTCGGCGATGACCGATTGTCAAAATAAGGACAAGCACCTGTTCATCCTTAATGTCGCAAAGCACCCTGTAACTTCCAATCCGGTATCGCCAGAACCCGGCCCGGTCGCCCTTCAGTGGCTCACCGAAGTGTCGAGGGTTTTTACATCCCTCGATTCGATCATCGAGCCAGTCGAGAATCCGCTTTTGAATCGACCGATCCAGTTTCCGCAGTTGCCGTTCGGCCACATCACTGATTTCAATTGTCCAGGCCAAGCTCTTTTCTCAATTGTTTCAATGTTTTTTTTCTTTTCATTTGAAGTTCTGCCTGCTTTGCAAGAGACAGATCTTCGTTGTCCTCCAGATATTGGAGAATCGCTTCCCGGACCACTGCGCTTCGATTGCTGCCTCGAATCCTGGCAAGCATATCAAGCTCCTGTTCTATCTCTTTATCTAACCTGACGGCAAACATAATCACATCTCCCTTTTCTGATTATTGTTATACATGGTATAACGCTATGCAAACCACGTCAACAGGCTGTTACGGGCATGAGACCTGAATCCGCCAATGGAGCCAGTGTGGATAAGTGAGGAGATTTTGGGTACCCACAGGTCTGAAGCTCCTGCTTCATTCCTTTTAATACCGGCTGTGCGGCATTAGCTGCCCTTGTCTTGAAGCTGGAGCTTCCGGGTGTACGTTCCCAAACTGGAGTTTGGGAACGAGCGGGTAAAGATCAACTGCCTGACCCGGAGTGGATCAGGAGGGATGATCGACGCTGCCATGTGATGAGATTCCGTCTTATATCAGTCGCGTTCTGCAGCCGGGCACATGAGAATTTGCACAGACTTATTGAGAAGTCAGATTTTTTCCAGTTGAAGGTGTAAAGACCCTGCACTATGCTTGGTTTATTCATTCTATTGCAAAAAAATATTCAGAGCTCTGTCTCAATAGGTTGCTCAACACAGATATTAGCCGGGAATATCACATATGACCAATTTTGAAGCCGTATTTTTAGGTATCCTTCAGGGATTCACTGAGTTTCTTCCTGTATCAAGTTCAGGCCACCTGATTCTTGCCGAACATTTCATGGGGCTCAGCGAGGTGCCCCTTGCCTTTGACGTTACCCTGCACATAGGGACCCTGGTGGCTGTGCTGGCATTTTTCTATGAAGACTGGCTTGGCATGATCAAGTCACTGTTTCCCG
>WFRQ01000117.1 GCA_015486425.1 Deltaproteobacteria bacterium
CTATATACGTATCACTCGTCCCTGCTGTAGTGCTGGTAAATGTCGCCAGGATATGATTCCAGTTCTCAAGCGCACTGTCAGACAGGGCCAGGGCAGTCTCAATATCCCCCCTGCTGTACTCAAGCTCCCAGTCGCCTCCCCTGTCGGATGCGCCTGTCATGTCATCAGATGCGGCAACATCCGCACCGGTAAGGGCAGAAAGCAGGTTCACAAGCCCCTGGCCCTGACCATCCGAGGCAACGTCACATCCGTAAAGCAGTATATCTGCATCATCTGTGAAGGCGCTGCTCCATGCAGCAACAGCGCTGCTTTCGGCGGCAAGTGTGCTGCTGTCTATCCACTGATTTCCAAGGGCAAATGCACCGTCCCTGCCGTGGCTCACTATGTGAACAGCGTCAATGTCATCATATTGGGAAAGGACCTGGCTTAACTGATCAATGCCGCTGGACTCATTGTCCAGCACAACCACGTCAACCTGTATGGCAGGGTCATCTGACACTAATCCTGCAAGCAGTCTGTCCAGATCCGGCAGATCGCTGTTTATAAAGACAACCTCGTGCCTTGTCTCTTCAACTGCCTGCTCTGTCTGAACAGGGGCAGAATCCTGCAAGGGGTCATCTGTGTTGTGATTTGCGTCTTCAGCCTGAATGAGTACCGGTGTTAGGGCCTCAAGATGCGGCATTGCATCTGCTGAAAAGAGCACGCGCTGCTCAAGTTCTTCATATATCAATATGGCAGGACGTTTTTTCGCAAGTTTTCTTGCCATCTCTCTTACCTCATTATCTTCCAGGACTGACCCGTTATTCTCCGAAATTCACGCCTGCATCATTTTCGGCGCTACTGCCTGCATTTTTATGCAAATCAAAACGCACCCGGCACTTGAGGCCGCTTGGAATATGATAATCAGGATTGGGGAGCTCCAGCCTTACTCCAAAGGTGCTGCTTGCAGAATCCACCACCCGGTCAACAAGGGCCACCCTGGCCTTGTGGCTGCCGTATTTTTCAAATTCGGTGATTACATTGGCTGTCATTCCCGGCTTTATAAGCCCGAACATGCTGGCCGGCACAATTACCTCAACACGGAGCGGGTTTATCTGGGCGATCTGCAGGAGTGGCTGGGTGGATACATACTCACCTGGTGATACATAGCGATCAACCACCACGCCGGAGATCGGGCTTTTAATAAAGTGACGCTCCAGCATTGCCTTTGCCTTTTTCAATTCTATCTGTGCAAGCCTGTACTTTTCCCTGGCCTTGCTGAGCCTGTATTTTGTAAGAATCACCTCGGTTGCCGCCTGGTCCTTGTCCTGCTCAGACACGGCATCAAGGGGTTTGACACGCTTATAGACCCGCCTGGCAAAGGCAAGCCTTGCCTCTTCAAGCTTGATATCACCTGCAAATGAGGCCTTTTCCCTGGCCTCCTCAAGCGCTGCCTGGGGAACAGAGGCATCTATGGTTACAAGCACGTCCCCTTTATTCACAACGCTGCTCCGGTCAACGGAAACAGAGGCCACAATACCATCCGTGGGTGAACCGATATCAACAACTTCACAGGGCACAAGGAGCCCGTCATATTCAAAAGGTTCTGCCATGACTGACCACGCACATGCCCAGAAAAGCAGTGCAATAGTGCATGACATTGATAAAGCGGCTTTTTTACATGAAGCTATCTGCATATTTCACCTATTCAAGCTCACCGCTGAAACCAAGAAGGCGGCTGTTTGCGCCTTCCTGTTTCACCAGGGCCTTTCTCATAATCCTGTGTCTTCGCTCAATACGCCTCTGCACCATTGATGAAGCCATACGCGCCAAGGCCTGGCCAAATGGTATTTCTGTTTTCAAAAGGCGTTTCAAAATACTGATTATATAGCCAGGGCAGTGCTGCCGAATCAGCATATCATCAAGCGAAATCATTACCTGGCAGGTGCCAGGATCACCCTGCCTGGCACAACGCCCGTAGAGCTGCCTGTCTATCCTGCGTGCCTGGTTACAACAGGCAAGGATTACATGAAGGCCGCCAAGGGCTGCTACATCTGCTGAAATCTTTATATCAGTGCCACGCCCAGCCATGTTTGTAGCCACGGTGACCTGACGCAGCCTTCCTGCGCTGGCAATAATCTCTGCCTCCTGCCTGTCCTGACGGGCATTTAATACATTATGAGCAATACCCTGTGCACCAAGAATACGGCTCAGACGCTCAGAATCCGAAACAGAGCCCGTTCCAATCAGCACAGGCCTTCCAGCACTGTGCAGCTCTCTTATGGATGCAGTTACAGCAGCCCACTTTTCATCTTCAGAAGGATAAATGCGCACTGGCAGACTGGTGCGTCTGCACGGAAGATGCAGGGGAATCTTCCTTACACCAAGACCATATACAGACCACAGCTCATTCCTTATCTCTCTTACAGTTCCGCTCATGCCCGAAAGCCGCATGTATCTGCGGAAAAACTGCTGGTAGGTCAGGCGACCAAGCTGCTCGGTAGCGCCTGTCACAGGGCAGCCCTCCATTGCCTCTACAAGCTGCTGCAGACCCCGCTCCCACGAGCGGTCCGGCATGGTGCGCCCTGTATTGGAATCTATTATCAACACCCTGTTGTCTGAAACGATATAATCCCTGTCTTTTTCAAGGATATGAACGGCATGAAGGGCCATGCATACAAGCTCTTCGCATCCCATTGCATTATGCCACTGCCCCCTGTGAGAAGGCATTGTGTCTGCGTAAATGTGGTGAAGCCTCTTCTGGCCTATTTCTGTAAGGAGAACCTTTCGTGCCTTGAAATCAACTATAAAATCCTCACCTTCACCCAGTTTTTCAGCAACACGAAGGGCATGGATAAAGAGCCCGTTATCATCCTGGGAATCAATCTTCCTTGTGAGAATCAGGGGAGTGCGGGCATCATCGGCAAGCACGCTGTCTGCCTCATCTATTATGGCAAAACAGAGCCCCCGCATAAGCAACTGACTCATGCGGCTCTCTTTCCTGTAGGCAGATTCCATCTGGAACCTTAAACCCCCTGCCTCCGCACCCATGAGTAGGCGGTCACGAAGATAGTCAAAGGCTGCCTGCTTGTTGGTACAGTAGGTAATGTCACAGGCCCATTCTGCCCTGCGCTCCTGCTCTGACATGCTGGATGTGACGCAGCCTGTCCTGATTCCAAGGGCACCGTAAAGGGGCTGCATAATCCTGGCATCCCTCTGGGCAAGGTATTCATTCACCGTGATCACGTGCACAGGGATCCCTGCCAATGCTGCAGTTGCAGCAGCAAGGGTTGCCGCAAGGGTCTTTCCCTCTCCGGTTGCCATCTCTGCAACCATGCCCTTTACAAGGGTCCATGCAGCCATGACCTGGGTGTCATAATGGCGAAGCCCGATGGTTCTCGATGAAAATTCGCGGACAAGGGCAAATGAGCGCACACAAAGCCGGGTATCAAATCCGCTTCGGCTGAACTCCTGGCGAAGTGCTCTTACAATCCCCTTGAGCTCTGTTTCCGTAAGCCCGGTAAGCTTCCGGCCTTCCTGTTCCACCATCAGGGCAACCTTTTGAAGATCACTGCACGCTTCAGGCAGCAGACAAGCAGCAATGCCGAAAATGGCATCAGGCAGGCGCAAAGGCTCTTGCAAATCCTTCCTTTGCGGATAGTGCCCGGCCACAGGGCCAGGCCGCATGGTAATTATGTCTGCCGATATTGTTGTGCTAAACATGAAACCTCTTCAAAAAGAGCTGGCGCAGGCTGCGGTACCACTGCATTCCAACAGGCATGGTCCCATAATCAAATCTCACATAAACTCTTTCCCCGATATGGGGCGCAGACACCTTGTGCGGAACAGAAATATCAATCTGGAAAAAGCTCACCAGGGCGCGCCGCCCCTCAGGGTCTGCCGGGTCAACTGGTATAGGCCCCCCGCCTGCAGTACCAAGTGATGCAGAGGGCAACTGCACCTCTGCCTCAGGAACAACCCGCAGGATGGATGCTTCAAGGGTATCTGCCATGCTCTCAGGAATTTTTACCTCAACCCTGCTCACCCCTTTCTGCACAAGCCCTATATGTTCCTGGGTTACCGCTGTACGTATCAGGGGCGCATGTTCCCCAACCACATAACCGATCACCTGACCACGTTTTACAAAGAGACCCGGCAAGTTCCTGAAATCTGCCAGTATGAATCTGCCATCTGCAGGGCTTCTGATTATCAGGCTCTGCTGCTCCTGGCTTAGCCGCTCAAGCTCATCCTTTACAACACGAATCTTGTCCTGCACTATCTTCCGCTTTACCTGCTCGAACATGGAAAGCGAGCGCCATGTTGCATACAGCTCATCAAGAAGCGCCCTGTTTGCAGCAATTTCAGCATTAAGAAACGGATCATCGCCCCTTATAAGGGGGGTCCCCCTGGAAACCGTGGAACCTTCAGGGACCAACACCTCAAGTATCTCTGAATCAGCCCCTGCGCGTATAATTGACTGCTCCGGGAGCCATATAATTCCCTGGCTTGTGCTCCATAACGGTATGGGGAAAAAGAACAGGAAGCCAGACAGGACCACTGCGCCAAGGCCAATGGCAGCAATTATGCGGCCCTGCCTCTCAGCAACTGCTGATCTGGTGAAAAAATTTGAAACAGCCCGCACTGCAGGAACTATCAGCAGCGTGAACAGGCCGTAAACAGCCACGGCTACACCGAAAAAGAAAAAATATCCGCTTATAAACCACGCGATACCAATTACAACTGCAATGCGGTAAATAAATGCGGCAGGGCCGTACAGCAGGAA
>WFRQ01000118.1 GCA_015486425.1 Deltaproteobacteria bacterium
CACCAGGTCTGAGCCCTGTATAGACAACATGAATATCCACATCAGGCTCATAACCTGAAAGTCGTATGAGCTGCCTTGCAAGGTGATCAATCTTCACAGGATCACCCATGTCCAGCACAAAGATTTCGCCCCCGTGACTCATTGCCGCAGCCTGCAATACCAGCTGACATGCCTCCGGAATGGTCATGAAGAACCGTTCAATATCCCTGTGTGTCACGGTTACAGGCCCGCCCTGCGCAATCTGTTTCTGAAACAGCGGCACCACTGACCCGGACGAACCCAGGACATTACCAAAACGGGTAGTTACAAACGCCGTATCATGCCCCCTGGCATTCAGGTTCTGACAGTATATCTCTGCAATACGTTTGGTTGTGCCCATTATATTGGCAGGATTTACGGCCTTGTCAGTGGAAATCATGACAAATTTTTTCACCTTCGCAGCGACTGCTGCCTGCGCAAGGGTGCAGGTTCCAAAAACATTTGTCTCAATTCCGGCCTGTGGATTCATCTCCACCATGGGAACATGCTTATAGGCAGCAGCATGAAAAACTACATCAGGGCTGGTTTCACGCAAGAGATTATTTACTGTCCGGGAATCACGTACATCGCACAACACCGCATGAATAATACCAGTGTTTCCGTTCTGGTTAAGCTCCATATCAATTTTATACAGAGCGAATTCGCTGTTTTCCACCAGAATAAGCCTCTCTGGACCGAGCTTGACAAGTTGACGGCAAAGCTCTGAGCCTATACTGCCGCCTGCCCCTGTAACCAGCACCCTTTTGCCAGCAAATGCCCTGCCTATCAGGTCCCAGTCCAGCTTTACAGGCTCCCTGCCCAGTAGGTCTTCTATAGTAACTTCGCGTACTGACCCCACATCCAGCTTGCCTGACAGCAGATCATTGGTAGATGGCAGGGTCTTGAACGCTATGCCTGCCTGGGTGCAAAGGTCCACAAACCTGCGGACAAGTTTCCTGTTTGCAGAGGGTATGGCAAGGACCGCCAGTTCCACATCATACTTCCTCACCAATTCAGGAAGTTCCCTCATCCGTCCAAGGACCTTTACCCCTGCAATGGCCTTACCTGTCTTGGAACGGCTGTCATCGAGAAACCCCACAGGATTATAATCCCCGTTTTCAGCCTTTAATGCCCTTAAAAGCTGCTCTCCTCCACTTCCTGCCCCGACAATAATGGTCCTGAGACCACTTTCCCTTGGAATAATACCTTCTCGAAACATACGATAGGCTACCCTGATACCACCAAGGCCTGTTGCTACAAAAAACATATCAAGAAGAGGAACCGAACGAGGAATTCCCTCCAGGCGGTTCCAGGCAAAGAGCAGCGCCACTGTAAGGAATGTACCAGCACATGTAGCCTGAACAATTCTGAAAATATCCTGCAGGGAAACAAACCTGGCTGTGATACGATAAACACGAAATAATAACAGCATGGCAAACTGGACAGGCACTGCCACCGCCATACTTTTAAAAATAATATCGGAGGACGCAGGAGGGATTGACAGATTATAACGAACCCAGAATGCTCCCAGCCATGCGGCAGCCACCACCAGCATATCGGTCAGCAGGGTTACAATACGCATACCCAGCCACATACGCAGCTTTATGAGCAATTTTCTGGCCTGATAGTTCATTTCTTATGATCAGTCGCAAGCGGCTCTATATAAATAATGGATATGACGTCTTTAAAAAATTCCACGATTTCCTCCACCTCAATCAGAACAGCAATAACAAACTGCCATCAGAAAGGGATTAACAGACATGACATATTTTGTAAAGCGCTTGTAAAAATGATTGGGGATGTATATAACCTGCGTATCTTCATCCTAAGTTGAGCGTTTCAAAATATGGAAAATCTATAAAAATATTAAAAGTAGTTACATCGATTATAACTTTCCAATTTTGAAACCCTTCGGGATTGCCGTCTTCACCGCATCTCCTTTGTCATCGGAATCCCCATATAGCGCACACTATAATGGGAATTCCTCTTTCGCGGATATGCAGCAAATCCGAACAATCGCTCAAATTAGGTTCATTGTAAAAAATAAGTATGCGGGAATAAAGAAATGATGTATCTACTCACAGGGTACCGCATCTGTTGCGTTGTCAAGGGCTCGAAGTACGGGAAGTAAGCCTTCGCCCCCTCCGCCTTGCATCTGCAGCACCCGCTGAGCAGATACGTGCCAGGGGAAAAATTGTTGTGTGAAAAACGACTTTCCGTTAATGGAATTCATCTTTGAGGGGGGAGCAGTTACCAAATGAATACACAAAAAGAACAGATTGAAAGAGAATTTATCCCTGCCCTCAGGGAGGGGATTGAGATTATCAAGATGATTTTCTTTATGAA
>WFRQ01000119.1 GCA_015486425.1 Deltaproteobacteria bacterium
AATCGCCTGCCGTCTTGCCAGGTCCGGCTTTGATATATGGCTGAACTACAGGTCTGCCCATGACCGGGCCAGGCAGGTGAGGGATGATATTGTGGCTCTTGGCAGGAAGTGTGAGCTGCTGCCCTTTGACGTAGCAGACACCAATGCAGCTCAGGATGCCCTTTCTGCACTTGTTGAATCCGCTACACCTTACGGGGTTGTTCACAATGCCGGTATAACGCGTGACTCCCTCGCTGCCATGATGACAAAAGAAGACTGGGACAGGGTAATGGCAGTCCACCTTGACGGATTTTACAATGTTATTCACCCTGTCCTGAGGTTCATGATGCGGGCAAGAGAGGGCAGGATTGTTGCCGTATCATCTGTTTCCGGCCAGGCAGGTCAGGCAGGCCAGTTTAACTACTCTGCTGCAAAGGCAGGGCTCATAGGTGCTGTCAAGGCCCTTGCCAGGGAGGTGGCAAGGCGTAACATACTTGTAAACAGTGTGGCCCCGGGGCTTATTGAGACCGAGATGAGCGCTGGAATGCCACTGGATGCTGTGCTGCCCCTGATACCTATGAACAGGCCAGGCAAGGCAGAGGAAGTTTCCGGAGTGGTAAATTTTCTTTTTTCAGATGATGCCTCCTACATGACAGGCCAGGTAATAGGGGTAAACGGAGGGCTTTACATGTGAACGCGCAGACCGGCCATACTCAGTCTGCATTTATTTCTGCAGAGCCTCCATTGCTGCCTGCCCAGGCGGTAGAGTTTGTCACCCACAGACCTCCCATGCTGCTTGTGTCATCTCTTCTTGTCCGTGATGAGAACAGAGGCAGGGTCACTGCCACTGTTCCTGAATCAGGCCCTATGGTTAATGGAGACAGGGTTCTTGATGAATACCTTGTGGAGATACTGGCCCAGTCAATGGCTGTAATTGACGGCTACGATGCAATCCTGGATGGTAAACCTCCCTCAGGGGGGTTTCTTGTGGGGCTTAAACACTTCACTGTTTACAGCATGCCTGTTCCCGGCCAGTCTCTTTTAATCACCCTGTCAAAGCTTTTTGAGTTCGGCCCCATGACCATAATGGAGGGGCGCGTTGAGTCTGATGACAGGTTGTTTGCAGAGGGAGAGCTGAAGGTCTGGATTCCATCATGATGCCTGGTTCCGCATTCCGCCAGTTTTGCCTCTTTGTGTTTTTTCTTGCCTCTTCGCTTCTGATATGTCCCGCATTTTATGCAGAGGCAGGCCACGGCTTTTCCAGTGCAAGGGATCTGGTTTCTGCAGTTACCCGCAAGGCAGCAGAAGCCCGAAGCCTTGAATGTTCGGTCTATCAGGAAAAGCACCTGTCCATGCTGGCAAAGCCCGTGGTATTTACCGGCAGGATGAGTGTGCAGCGCCCGGACAGGCTCAGGTGGGAGTTTGTTTATCCCATCCCCTCTGTATTCATCATAAATGGCTCCAGGGTTTTTCGCTGCACCCCTTCAAGCCGTCCGGTAGAGTTTGATATCAATTCCGTCCCCGCAATGAAGCAGGCCATTGACCAGATGCTTGCATGGGTAAGCGGGGATTTTCAAAGCCTCTCAGGCATGTTTTCCATAACTCTTGCCCCTGTGGGTACAGGGCTGATTATGGTTCCCGAGGTGCAGGGTCAGGCAGTGGGAATCACAAAAATTACCGTTATGTTTGATCCAGTCTCCCTGCGTCCATCCACGGTTCGAATTGATGAGCAGGGCGGGGACTGGACCAGAATATTACTGAGTGATTACCGCATAAATCCTGACCTTCCGGCCTCTACCTTCAAGGAGTGTGGACATTAAAACATGAGAGGTGATGTATGAATGCATTTACAGCGATTATCAAAAAGCAGATGGCAAAAAAAATCACAATTATCATTGAAAAGGCAGATGGTAATTATTCTGCATATTGCCCAGAAGTACCCGGCTGCATAGCAACGGGGGCTACAGAGGAGGAAACATACCAAACCATGATGGATGCCCTGAAATTTCACATGGAAGGGATGGAGCTTGAAAATATTCCGATAGAGCTACCTCAAATATTTGTCAGGCAGGCTGAACTGAGGTGATTATGGACGGCATTTTTTCGACTGAGAAATGAACATGGAATCTATTTATATCGAGACTTCAATTATCAGTTATTTGGTTGCGCGCCCAAGCAACAATCTTATTTCAGCCGCACGGCAGAAAATAACATATGACTGGTGGCAAACACAGAGGCAAAAATACAAATTATTTGTATCTGAATTAGTTCTTGCTGAGGCATCAAGGGGCGATGAAAATGCCAAAAAGTTACGGCTTGATATTGCAACAGGATTTCCGGTGCTGGAAATTAATGATGAATGCATTGAATTGGCAGGATTGTTTCTTTTAAAGGCGTCATTGCCGGAAAAGGCAAGAGATGATGCTTTACATATAGCAACTCCAACGCATTATAAAATGGCTTTTCTGTTGACCTGGAATTGCCGCCACCTGGCAAACGCCCATTTCATCAGGAAACTACAAAAAATATCCTTCGATGAAGGCCTGATTATACCAACCATCTGTACCCCTCAGGAGGTAATCAATGATTAAGGATAATACCGCTCTGAAGAATCATAGCGATGATGTCCTGGAAGAATTGTGGCAGGCAAAGGAGTATTATTCACTCTCCTGTAATGCCGATTTTAGGGAGCTTGTAAAAAAGATCAGAGAAGACATTAAAGATATTAGTTATCAGGGACCTGTTACGTCGGACTCTCAAGAGGTTGCATCCTTATAATTTAACAGGCGGTTTCTCTCAGCACCTTTATCCCATTTTTTATGTCATGGGTTGGGCAGGCCTTTTGCAGGAGGTAATATGCTTAAACACTATCCTATAAATATCTTCTTTGATGACAGGGACAATTTGTGGGTTGCAATATCTGATGACCTGCCGGGCTGTTCAGCAGGCGGCGCCACGCCACAAGAGGCACTTGCAGAGTTTGAGGTGGCAGTGGAGGCATGGCTTGAGGCACGCACTGCAGCAGGGCTTGAAGTTCCAGAGCCTACATTGCAACGTGCATCTGCTTAAGATTCACTGCCAGCGAAATTTGAGGTGATGTATGAATGCATTTACAGCGATTATCAAACAAACAGATGGCAAAAAAATCACAATTATCATTGAAAAGGCAGATGGTAATTATTCTGCATATTGCTCAGAAGTACCCGGCTGCATAGCAACGGGCGCTACAGAGGAAGAAACATATAAAACCATGATGGATGCCCTGAAATTTCACATGGAGGGGATGGAGCTTGAAAATATGCCGATAGAGTTACCTCAAATATCTGTCAGGCAGGCGGAACTGAGGTGATTGTGGACGTCATCTTTTTCAAGGGCCAACTCTGCAACAAGGGGCAGACATGAAAACAACAAAATCCCAAAACAAAGCCATAGAAAATGCTGTTGAATTATTAGAAAACTGCCTTGACAAAGGGCTCAATGTCCACCATTCACTCAACTCCTTCTTTATCTCTGTAAAATTCCAGGTTGCTGCTGAACCATACAATGCATGCCACCGCCATGCCAATTTAATATTAACGGATTGATCTGTATTATTTCACGCCGGGGAAACAGTTTGCGCATTATGGCAAACATCTTTTTATCTTTTTTGATAGAGGCAGCCGTTTTGACCGTATTCCCGTATTTCGGAAGTATGATAAGACCATTTGTGATGATAAAATTGACATAACTTGCAGACGCCACCATTTCCAGTTTATCTCCCTCTTTGAGATCAATATTTCGCTGTCTATATTGGAGAGCCTGTTCCTTGGAAACAACATATGTTTTTGTGATCAATTCTGGAAAGGGAACTTTGACAATAGAAAATTTTTTGCCGTTCTGGTCAGTTGCTTCACTTAGGATGTTGAAATTTTCATGCATCCTCTGAAAATTGATGCCTGCTATTGGCGATAAATTTTTTTCTTCCTCATTTATCCATGCAAGTAATATGGTGTTTTTGTTGACGAACTTCACATATTGATCAAGATGTCCACCTGTGCCACGTGCCCAGTAGCTGCCTGTAATCCTGGAAAAACCGTATGGATCTTCTGCTACCCCTTTTTTAAGCCAGATTGCTTTTTTCTGTCCAAGTATATGCAGGACTTTTCTTTCGATTTGTCCCTTTGTCAGGTGAGCATTCCGGTTTAAAAGCACAGGAGACAAAAGTACCACTCCTTCTCCATTTACATCAAAGGCACCTCCTTCCAGAACAATATCTGATGAGATGACATCATATCCCGTAAAGTTCTGAACAGTTTTTATGAAACGCCCGTGATCCCCTGCGGTTAGTGAACCTTTTGGCCCGTGCAGAGGTCTATATGCGCTAAAAGGAGCTGCCAGGATTTTAATGTTGCTGTGGGCATTTGTCAGAAAAAAAGGCCCGGTATCTCTGAGCCAGAAATATGCTGAGTCCGTGGGTACAATGGTATATCGTGAGGAATCCGGACTGATCCCGGATAAATAATGTTCTTTTACCGTGGGATTTTCAGAAGATTCTGTAACCAGATTCAGATGAACGTGATCTGATAGACAGGAAAATATTTTCTGTAAAAGAGGTTCATAATTTGTGCCCTCTTTTGATGTTCTGAAGCCGGTCCATAGACATTCCTGTGTGTTCCATTCGGGAGGAAAACTATATTCTGATGTTTCAAAGGCTGGTAAATCGCACGTGCTGATAACCCACAAAAAAAGGGGAAGACACAAAATCATCTTCCCCGTTTTTACTGCACTACTAAAGTATTTATTCGTCATGGACACACAGAGGAACAGTTACAGTGCTTCATTATGGTCCACGACCCGGGTCCAAACCTACTGGCAGCACATGTTCAGCCGGAACATCCTTTTCCCCCAATCCGCCAATTAACGCCAATTTTCTATTGATGCCGTGATTAATGGAACTGCCGTAGGCCCCATTCCATCTAATTGGCATTTTAAAATATTGTTTGACAATCACTTTCCCCGAGTGCATCAAGAATGCTTCCAAAGTTGCTGATTCAAATGATTCTGGAGGAAGAACAAGATCAACGTCAATGCTGCCTTCTGCTGCCTTATGTTCTCTCGTAGGTTTATAGCCGGCATTGATGGCCTTGAGATTTATATCATAAAGGTATGCACCCCCATAGAGGCCGTCTGCAACGGATGGGGCAACCTTATAATAAAGTCGTATATGCATCACATTCTTATCCATAGATATAAATTCCGTTTTCTCTATGGTTCCAAGGGCACTTGCTTTTATTTTTCCAACCTGCACCGGGCGTGGTATGGAAATGGGCGTAGCGGCCACGGCTCCGCCTATCTTATTGCCTACTGTCCCTGTTACAGTACCGATCGCTATATTTTTTTCTGCTGTATTTTTGGGCAGGTACTTGTCCAGATGGGCCTGCCGTTTAGCGTTCTCACTGTTTGCAAAATTCTCCGGCACAATCATGCACCAGTTGTAATGGCCGTTTCGGTCATTGCTCCACGCCGGCGGGACGATACCGGGAAGGTTGTGCTGTTTTCCGAGGTTGTACTGCTCAACTGCTTTGTCGGCGTAGGCGTTACAGAATTGCTGCTTGTCCCCGGCTGACACATAAGTCGGGACTACAAATATTGCGAAGAAAAATATCGCAATTACATTCAGTGATTTTTTCATTGAGCAGTCTCCTTTTTTTGAAGGTTTGATATTCTTCTTGTCTCTTTTCACTGTTGAGTCAGGCAACAAAAAGAGATTTTTATGCTTATCCTGAATGGCCTTAAATTATCAAAATAACCAACTCAATCTCTATATAAATTGCCTTTATTTAGTTTTGGCTGTTGCGCTGAAAAAATTAAGCATTACTTGTATACTTTTTCATTTGAGTGTAACCTTTTTGGATTGAGGATTTGATCAATATGTAAGTTATTGATAAATAAAGGAATAGGAGAATGACGGACAGTTTCTCGCCTATTTTTCAAGATATTGGTGCAATATTAGACTAACATCTTAATCAAGAGGAGAAAAGGCCAACATATTCAATTTGTGGGTTGCAATATCTGATGACCTGCCAGGTTGTTCAGCCGGCGGCGCCACGCCACACGAGGCACTTGCAGAGTTTGAGGTGGCAGTGGAGGCATGGCTCGAAGCACGTGCTGCAGCAGGGCTTGAAATTCGAGAGCCTACATTGAAACGTGCATCTGCTTAAGATTCACTGCCTGCGAAACTTGAGGTGATATATGAATTCATTTACAGCGATTATTAAACAAACAGATGGCTCATGGATAGGCTGGATCAAGGAAGTACCTGGCGTAAATTGCCAGGAGCCGACCAAGGATGAGTTGCTGGAAACGCTAAAGATTACGCTTGAAGAAGTGCTTGAGTTGAACAGGATAGATGCCATACAGGCTGCAGGCAGAAAATATTTTGAAGAGTCTATTTATATATGAAACGGAAGGCTCTTTTGAAATATCTGCGGCAACATGGATGTGAACGCTTGTGAGAAGGCGCGAAGGTCAAAAAATGGAAAGACAAAATTCAGGCATTGAGAAGCTGAAAAAAAATCTATCACTGCACCTCCCTGACATTAAAAGGCAATACAAAGTAAGCACCCTGGAGCTTTTCGGTTCAAGGATTCACGAAGGGAAATGGGGCATAAATAGTGACCTTGATGTCCTTGTAACTTTTTCAAATACACCCTCACTCCTGGAGTTTGTGAATTTGAAAAACCACCTCACTGACCTGCTTGGGGTAAAGGTTGATCTTGTAATGCTGGATACACTCAAGCCCGGGATTAAAGATGCCATTCTGGAGGAGAGGGTTGCGATATGACGAAGAGGATAATTGTCGACTATGTTGACGATATCTGTGCAGCTCTTGAGAAGTGCATCCAATTTACAGACGGCATGACATATCATGAATTTGTGGAAGATGACAGAACATATTTTGCGGTAATTCGTGCATTAGAGATAGCAGGAGAGGCAGTGAAAATGATCCCGGATGAATTGAGGGACCAGCATCCTGAGATACCGTGGCGCGCAATGGCAGGCATGAGGGATATTTTAATTCATCAATATTTTGGCGTCAGTGCTGCAGTGATATGGAATACTGTCGAAAAAGACGTTCCTGAAATACTGCAGATGTTTCATAAATTGCAGCAAAAGTCTGTCGCTTAATATTCGCCGGGCAATAGGGCAGTTCCCGAAAACTCGTACAAAGTTCACCCATTTTCACTTTCTTGGAGTACAACGTAATAATTTTAAATGCAAATTTCGTTGAAACTGGTCAAAAATGGGGGATGTCCTTTTCAAGAATTGCTTGATTCGCTTATCCATAACCTGCTATTAGTAAAGTATTTTAAAAATTGAAATGCCGCCTTTGGAAGGCGATTTTTGGTGTAAAATCTCGTAAAGGGTGACCAATAGGTGACCAAAAAGAAAAAGGGGTTATGGCTTATTTGCCGTAACCCCTTGAATTTACTGGTAGCGGGGGGCGGATTTGAACCACCGACCTTCGGGTTATGAGCCCGACGAGCTACCAGACTGCTCCACCCCGCATCAGGTATTTGATATAATAATAAGTTCTTTTGGATTGTCAATCTCTGTATTATGAATTGGCGTCGTGATTTTGAAATTTACCATAATAACAGATATATATTAATTTGTTTGAAAAAATAATTTTCCACATTTTTAAATGCTCAACGGCCCTGCTTTCAAATGGATCATCGTCTGCCTGCTTTCAGCTCTTTGCGCCTTCCTGGCCTCACGGCTTGATATACGTCAGAATGTGCAGGACATGCTCCCTGATTCCATCTCAAAAGGGGAACTCCGGCTGCTGTCGCGGCTTGGCCTGATTAACCGTGTGTTTATCACCGTGGAAGGGCCTGATTTCAACACTGTATCGGAAAGTGTGGTGCGGCTTGGCAGGGAGCTTGCACAAAATCCCCTTTTTACAACTGTTATCTACAGAATTCCCGGCGCCATGCGACCTGACATGGTGGAGCAGTTTATGGCGATGCTTCCGGCCATTATGGATGAACACGATCTGTCAGAGTTGAATCAGGCCCTTGGCTCCGACAGCATCAGAAAGGCCCTTCAGGAAGATTTCCTCCTCCTTAACAGCCCGGCCGGGCCTGGCCTCAAGGGACATATGCAGCACGATCCCCTGGGGTTGATTCGTTTTTTCCTTAAAAAACTGGAATCCCTCAAAAGCGGAAACCGGATGAAGGTGCGTGACGGCCTGTTTTGTACTCCTGACGGCAGGGCCTGCATGCTGTGGGCCGAGACCGCAGGCGTTCTCACAGATTCCACAACGGCTGAAAAGGTGCAGAGGGCGCTTAATTCTGCTGTTTCAAAAGCGCTGCTTCCAGGCACATCAGTTACAGTTGTGGGAACTCTTCCTCATACCCTGGCAAACGCCCGCATGGTGAACAAAGACCTGAAACTTCTGCTCACCCTGGCCACAGTTGCTGTCATACTGCTGTTCTGGTTCTTTACCCGTGACCTCAGAAGTCTTGCCCTTGTGCTTATTCCCCTGCTCAGTGCGCCCTTTGCAATTCTTGCCGCAGGTGCGGTTTCAAACTGGAATGTAAGCGGAATTGCCCTTGCCTTTGGGGTTGTGCTCATAGGAATTGCTGTTGATTTCTCAGTGCACATTTATATGTTCATCAGGAGCACACACGCTGGAAAAGAGCAAAGCAGCATTGTCGGCACCCCTGTTTTTCGCTCAATTATCATGGCTTATCTCACCACAGCCGGTGTCTTTGTTGTACTGCTCTTTTCACAGATTCCGGCTCACAGGCAGATGGCGGTCATGGCCATTGCCGGTTTGAGCGCGGCCCTGTTGCTGGCATTTCTCCTTGTGCCTGACATGGTGCGCAAAGCCAGAACCCCGGCACGGCAGGAAAATGCGTTTTTATTATACAGTCCTGAAGGTGTGGTGTGTGTGCCGCTCCTGATGATATGGCTTGTGATAATGGTTGCCGGGGTCATCTCCTGGAGCCGCATAAGCTATAACGGCGATATCAGGGAGTTTGATGTAAAGACCAGGGATATTACCAGGGCTGAACACCATTTCCACACTCTCTGGGGTACTGACCCCAACCAGATAATGGTGGTGGCTGTGGGCAGGGATTTAAACCATGCCCTTGACCTTAATGATGATGTCAGCCAGTGGCTCCGGCAGCACGGGATAGATGATGCCCGTTCTGTAAGCGGTCTGTTGCCCGGCCCCCACAGACAGGAACAGAATATCAGACGCTGGCAGGAGTTCTGGGCACAGAGGCTTCCTGAATTTAAAAAGGAACTTGCCATTGCCGCAGGAGAGACAGGGTTCAGCTCTGATGCATTCGCCCCTTTCCTGAGCTGGCTCATCAGACCTCCTGAAAAAGTGGATCCTGCCGTTTTCCTCAATTCCCCTGTAGGGGCCATGCTTTCAGGCATGATACGTTTCAATCCCGCTGAAAAAGTACCCGATACTGCCTGTGACCGGGACGAAAAGGTAATGGTGATCACCCTTGTTCCTGGAAAGGATACGGACATGGCAATGCTCAGGCATATATGCTCAGCCCTGCCTGGCGTTCATATTTTTTCAGGCTCGGGCTGGAAGGCGGAGATGGAAGATATGATGCGCTCAGACATAAGGCGCATGTCCCTTGGGGCTCTGCTGCTGGTAACCTGCATTGCATGGTTTTTCTTTCGTAATATCCGCATGGTCGCAGCGGCCATGGTGCCGGTAGTCTCAGCCCTTGCAGTCATGGCCATCTTTACCGTGCTTTCAGGCGGTGAGTTTAACATGATGCATCTGCTAATGGGAATTATGGTTACAGGGCTCAGCATTGATTACGGTATATTCATGGTATGCGCAGTGCGTGACCGTCATACTGCTTCGACTGTAAGGGCTGTGGCGCTCTGCGCTTTAAGTACAATATCAGGGTTTGGTATCCTGGCCCTTGCGCACCATCCTGTGCTTAAATCCCTTGGGGAGACAGTGCTTGCAGGCATAGGGGCCTCACTGCCTGCAGCCCTTCTGATAACTCCATGTCTGCTTCGCGTGGGAAAAGGGAAAAGAGGCGGCAACTGACGTGTATAAAAGGAGAAATATTCCTTTGCCACCCCGTATATCCTGCAGCATGGGATCATGCGCTGTTTTTTTCATCTTTATGGCTGTTTTTTTAATGAGTGGTTGCTGCGGCCATGTGAATCTGCCTGAGACCATTTCAAATGCATGGCAGGGTTCTGTATGGAAAATTTCCATCAGTCAGGATGGAGAGGGGCTTTTTGAGGGGTTGCTGGCATGCGGAAACAGCACAGGGCCGGATGATACCGAAGGCCCTCTCTCACTTTCCCTCATAGACCCCACGGGTATCACCCTGATGAAACTTGATGAACATGAGGGACGATTAAAGGTAACCATGGCCCTTCCCCCGTTTAATCAGAGACGGGTAGCAGACTATATAGAGAGTGACCTGACCCTTATTTTATACAGCGCAGGGCCCCTGTGTAATGTGTGCAGATCCGGCTTTCTCTGCACGGTGGAGGAATATCCGTGTCAGGCAGAGAGCAGTGACGCTCAGAGGTGCGTCCGGGCCGTGTCCGGGCCGTTTGAGTTGTGGGACATGCGTGTAGAGTGGAACCCGAACGGCACTGTCACTGCCCCTTTGCGGATCACGGATGCGGCAGTGACAAGGCCATGGTCCGGCATGAGGCTCAGGCTTGTCAGGCTTGAGTAGCACGCATGTTGTTTTCCAGCTTTATCCGGTGTAATTGCGGATCAGAGGTTTTTAGGCTACCTTTTAATATCTTCAAATGAGCGGCTGATGTCATAAAGGGGCTTCCATTGTCAGTTGAAAAGAGTATAGAGAGTGCAATCACGGATTATATGGCAGATGGTGACGCCAATGCCTTCAGCATCGAGGCCTGCCTGAATTTCGGGCCGGAGTTTCCTGCCTTCCAGGGGCACTTCCCTGGTAATCCAATCCTCCCCGGCATTATACAGCTTGCCTCGGTTCGCATCCTTGCCGCGCGTTTTCTCTCCTGTTCTCTCGCTGCCTCAACCCTTTCAAATATCAAATTTAGGGACATGATTCGGCCTGGCCAGTCTGTCAAAGTCAACCTCTTTGGCCAGGAGAAAAATGGTGGCTGGAAGGTGCGTTTTGAGATCAGCAGCAGTGAAGCGCCTGTTGCAAGCGGTGACATGCAGCTCCTGCCTGTGGGCAACAGTCACGAGGGCTGAAAGTGGGGTTCAGAAGGGGTTATTTTAAACATGAACCAGGCGCCCCTCAGCCACTTAGCGCCGTGACGGGACGCAGGGTACGTTTTGAAGAAGTGGACGCACTTGGCATTGTATGGCACGGCAGATATCCAGGCTTTCTTGAGGATGCAAGGGCGGAATTTGGTCGAAAATATGGACTTAGTTATGCAATGTTCAGGGAACAGGGCATGGCGGCTCCCATTGTACAGATGCAGATAGACGATCGTCTGCCGCTCTATTATGAT
>WFRQ01000120.1 GCA_015486425.1 Deltaproteobacteria bacterium
GACCCTCATCCGGAAAATGCCCGTGTAGCCTGTGAGACCCTTATCAAGACAGGCGTGGCAATAGTGGCCGGTGAAATTACTACTGAGGCATGGGTTGACCTTGATCAGCTCGTCCGGGAAGTAATTTGTGACATAGGCTATACCAGCTCCAGGGTAGGGTTTGACGGTTCAACATGTGCCATAATGTCACTTATCGGCAAACAGTCCAGTGATATCGCCCAGGGTGTTGATCGGATTGTACGGGAGGAGCAGGGGGCAGGAGACCAGGGCATGATGTTTGGCTATGCCACAAATGAGACAGATGTATTAATGCCTGCTGCCATCAAGTATGCGCACCTGCTTGTACAGAGACAGAGCGAAATGAGGCGAAGCAATGTACTGTCCTGGCTGCGTCCTGATGCCAAGAGCCAGGTCACCCTGCGTTATGAAGATGGACAGGTGGTTGCCATAGATGCAGTGGTACTGTCAACACAGCACGATCCGGATATTGAGTACGATAAGCTCAGGGACGCTGTGATGGAAAATATTATCAAACCCGTGCTCCCGGAAAAGTGGCTCCACAAGGACACCAAGTATCACATTAACCCCACAGGCAGTTTTGTTATTGGCGGCCCTGTTGGCGACTGCGGAGTCACAGGCAGAAAGATTATAGTGGATACATACGGCGGTGCGGCCCGTCATGGCGGCGGCGCGTTTTCCGGCAAGGACCCGTCCAAGGTGGATCGTTCCGCAGCCTATGCAGGCAGGTACGTGGCTAAAAATATTGTTGCCGCAGGCCTTGCAGACCGTTGCGAGATACAGGTCTCCTATGCCATCGGTGTGGCAGAGCCCACATCCATTTCTGTTGAGACATTTGGTACAGGCAGGGTTTCAGATGAGAAGATAGTGGAGCTGATCCGCAATCATTTTGATCTGCGTCCCTACGGTATTATCACCATGCTGGATCTTGTACGTCCCATATACCGCAAGACAGCGGCATATGGTCACTTCGGCAGGGAGGACGACGATTTTACCTGGGAGCGTACTGACAAGGCTGACGAACTCAGGGATGCCGCAGGCTTATAATTGACCTGATTTGAGCGATTGTTCGGATTTGCTGCATATCCGCGAAAGAGGAATTCCCATTATAGTGTGTGCTATATGGGGGTTCCGAGGACAAAGGAGATGCGGTGAAAACGGCAATCCCGAAGGGTTTCAGGATTGGAAAGCTATAATCGATGTAACTCCTTTTAATTTTTTAAAAAAAGAATTTTCCACATTTTGAAACGCTCAATTTAGGGCTGAATAAGGTTTTAAGTACAGGAGAATAATATGTCAGATTACAAGGTAGCAGATATCGGTCTTGCCGAATGGGGCCGCAAGGAAATAGCAATTGCTGAGACAGAGATGCCGGGCCTTATGGCGCTTCGTGAGGAGTATGGCAGTGAAAAGCCGCTGAAGGGCGCTCGCATCGCCGGCTGCCTGCACATGACCATTCAGACCGCAATGCTCATGGAGACACTTGTTGAGCTTGGAGCAGAGCTTCGCTGGTCTTCATGCAATATATTTTCTACCCAGGATCACGCCGCAGCAGCCATGGCAGCAGAGGGTATCCCTGTATTCGCATGGAAGGGTGAGACAGAGGATGAGTTCTGGTGGTGCATAGACCAGACCATTAACGGGCCGGACGGCTGGCATCCCAATATGATTCTTGATGACGGTGGTGATCTTACCCTTGTGATGCATCAGAAGTATCCTGAACTCATGGCTGATGTACGCGGAATTTCCGAGGAGACCACAACAGGCGTGCTTCGTCTTAACGAAATGTCAAGAGATGGAAAGCTACTGGCTCCTGCATTCAATGTTAATGACTCTGTAACCAAGTCCAAGTTTGACAACCTCTATGGCTGCAGGGAGTCTCTGATAGATGGCATAAAGCGTGCCACTGACGTTATGGTCGCCGGAAAGATATGCGTGGTTGTCGGCTATGGCGATGTAGGCAAGGGATGCGCCCAGGCCCTTCGCGGCATGGGAGCCACCGTGCTGATTATCGAGATTGACCCTATCTGTGCGCTTCAGGCAGCGATGGAAGGCTACCGGGTAGTTACCATGGAAGAGGCAGCCCCTGTTGGAGATATATTTGTAACTGCAACAGGCAATGTGAAGGTTATTACCAGGGCACACATGGACGTAATGAAGAATGAGGCAATTGTGTGCAATATCGGGCACTTTGATTCTGAGATTGATACTGCGGGGATCCGCGACCTTCCCTGGGAAAATATCAAGCCGCAGGTTGACCATGTAATCTTTCCTGACGGCAAGAAGCTCATAGTGCTTGCGGAAGGACGTCTCGTAAACCTCGGCTGTGCCACAGGCCACCCCAGCTTTGTAATGAGTAATTCATTTACAAACCAGGTGCTTGCACAGATTGAGCTGTGGAAGAACAGTGAAAAGTACGATAAAAAGGTTTATTTCCTGCCCAAGAAGCTGGACGAGAAGGTGGCAAGGCTGCATCTGAAGAAGATAGGCGTGCATCTTTCAACTCTTACACAGGAGCAGGCTGATTATATTGGTGTGTCTGTGGACGGGCCGTATAAACCGGAATACTATCGTTATTAGAAAGTATCTGTTCATGGGGTACCGCATCTGCTGCGTTGTTGGGGGCTCGAAGTACGGGAAGTACGCCTTCGCCCCCTCCGCCTTGCATCTGCAGCACCCTCTGAGCAGATACGTATCAAGAAAAAAATGTTGTGTGAAAAGCGTAACTTCTCAATAAGTGCTGGTAAAAAGCCTGGATCCCAGACAACTACATTCGGGGATGACGATCTGAACTGCCTGCAACTCCGTCATTCCGGCAGGTTGCGCTCGTTCCCAAACTCCAGTTTGGGAACGCATACCCGGAAGCTCCAGCTTCCAGACAAGGGCAGGTAATGCCGCACAGCCGGTATTAAA
>WFRQ01000121.1 GCA_015486425.1 Deltaproteobacteria bacterium
CTTCCCTTGAGGCTTCAGCCGCAGGCTGTGCTTTTTCACCTGGAGATTCAGGAGCTTTTTCCTGTGCAGCCTGCTGCTCAGGAGGTTTTTCAGGCGCATTCATGGACATGTAATACTGAAAACCCATGAGTATTGCGAGAGACAGGATAATAGCTAAAAGAGGTCTGCTTTCCATAAATTGATTTCCCGTATTGTTCACAGGGCGGCCTTGACAGCCCCCTGGTGCAGCGGCCACGGCCCTTCAACAGCCCTGAACAATTTTCATTTTTTGCTTGAACTATTCCGGACAGGCGCCTTTTTCTGACAACAGCCCATGGCCAGATAGACGGCCATTACGCCACATGCCCTGACAGGCCGCAGTTAAACCGACTCGGAACAGATAATTCAGCACTCCGTACTTCAATGGTACAGGATCGTAAGAATCACAGGATTTTCGCAGGACACAAACAGGACAGGCACCAGCTTCACGGAAAATATCCGGTCAGCCTGAATGCTCAGGGTACAGGATCATATCCACCGGGATGCCATGGGTGACATTTCAAAAGCCTTTTTACCCCGAGATATAACCCTTTCATTACCCCGTAACGTGTGATGGCGCTCTCCATGTACTGGGAACAGGTTGGATGAAACCTGCAGGAAGGAGGGAACAGGGGAGAAATCAGATAACGGTACAGACGTATCAACATTATAAATAAACGTCTCGAAACGTTCAGACAGAAGGAAATCAACCCTCTGTACTGATGATCAGCGTTATTTTTCTTCAATATTATTCATTCCTGCAGCGGCCCTTGGAGGCGCGCGCTGTAAAAGACCCGCTGATGCGCCGGGCAGCTTCGGCAAATATCTTTTCATGTTGCTCCCACCCGGCATTGAGAAAATATTTACCAGGCATGAACACCATATCAATACCTGAAGGAAACCAGCCCTTACGGGTCCGGTACAGCTCTCGCAGTATCCTTCTGGCACGGTTCCGCCTGACTGCATTGCCAAACCGTCTGCCTACGCTGGTACCAACTCTGCTCCATGGCAGATCATTGGGAACCCAGCGCACGGTCAGGGACTTGAGCCTGACCTTTTCCCCCTCCCTGAATATCCTTGAAAAATCCTTGCTGCTCCTGAGTCTCTCATGTCTTGAGAGAGACTCAGCACCTCTGCGAAGCTTCAAATTGTCAGGCTGAAAGCCTCTTTCTTCCCTTGGCACGCCTGGCATTGATAACCCTGCGCCCGGCCTTTGTGCTCATGCGTTTACGAAATCCGTGAGTTCTCTTTCTCTTTATATTACTTGGTTGAAATGTACGTTTCATCTTGTTTGCCTTTATTCCTCTATCCTGAGTTGACCATTCAGTCTATGAAATTTTCAAATCCTGCATATCAGGCCCTGATCCATGCCTTAAGCATGGGGCTGTGTATCTGGTCAAACCCAGGGCATCATTTTTTACTTAAGTTGAGCGTTTCTCAATCTGGTGTCATCAGGCCCGTGCGTGATGCACCATGAAAATATGCATTTACCGGTATTTTCCAACAAAAACTTATTCAGACGGACAGATTAACAGACTCTAACCTAAATTGAGCGTTTCAAAATGTGGAAAATTATTTTTTCCACCGCATCTCCTTTGTCATCGGAACCCCCATATAGCCCACTATAATGGGAATTCCTCTTTCGCGGATATGCAGTAAATCCGAACAATCGCTCAAATTAGGTCTAACTGGCACCTGAATTGAGCCGAGTGCCATGTTACCAGAAAAAAACCTGTCTGAATGCGGACTTTATCTGCTGATATACATGATGCCGCTGCCGCCAACAAGCTCTAATTTCATAATCATATAGCCACGTCATGTCAAGAATTTTGCACCCTGAACCTGGGCAAAAACGTAACTACTCACCCTCCTCCAGGAGGAATAACGGAAAGACGCTTTTCACGCACTTGCCTGTCTCAAGCCTTTGGCGTATAAAGGTGCATACCGTTACAGCTTGCGGCCATGGATAGACGCCATAGATTTATCACACCATTGAGAGCAAATGGAGACAGCTTAAGTGCTGAGCATCTTGAAACCCACAGACAGGGGGATCCAGACATCATCAAATATTGTTGAAGGATGCTGGGTCAATCTTGTTTCACCCTCAGAGGAAGAACTCCAGAGAATCAGAGAGGAGCTGGGGGTTCTTGACGAATTCCTCAGGTATCCCCTTGACCAGGAGGAAACTTCCAGGGTAGAGGCAGAAGATGATCAACTTCTTATAATTGTCAAGATACCTGACCCGCAGCATCAGGAAAGCATTATCAGATACGAAACCATCCCGCTTGGAATCATTCTCACCAAGGGCTGCATTATTACCCTGTGTTCGCATGAAACCCCTGTTTTGACTGATATCACCGCAACCCGCGGGGCTCTTCGTCTCATGCACGACCAGGTACACTTCATCTTCACCATATTCCTCAGGGTTGCCAACGCCTACCTCAGACAGCTCCGCTTAATTGACCGTCTTACAGACGAATATGAAGAGGAACTTCAGCGCTCTCTCAGAAACCAGGAGCTGGTCAAACTGTTCAACCTTGAAAAGAGCCTCGTTTATTTTAACACCAGCCTGAAGGCAAATGATATCGTAATGGCGCGTCTTAAAAGCGGTCGATACCTTCCCATAAGTGACGACAACGAGGACATTCTGGAAGACGCCCAGATTGAAAACCAGCAGGCAATCGAGATGGCCAGGATTTACAGCGACATTCTCAGCGGCATGATGGACGCATATGCCTCGGTGATATCCAACAATCTTAATATTGTTATGAAATTTCTCACATCAGTCACCATCATACTCATGCTGCCAAACCTTGTTGCAAGCATCTACGGCATGAACGTGGCGCTTCCACTCCAGAATTCTCCCCATGCATTTGCCGTTACCATGGGGATCGCCTTCCTGCTCTCCCTGTTTGTGGTGTTCATATTTTACAAGAAAAAACTCTTCTGAAGGAGCCTGCCATGGACTATCCTCCTGTCCCCAAACCCGGTTCTGATCCTGACAAGGATGCGTGGATAGCAAATTTCTACATGGAAAACCACCTTGCCTATGAGGCCTTTCCTGACGAGGTGGCATCCCCTGAGCAGCTCAAATTCATGGTATGGCTTGAGGACGAGCCCTACTTTTACCCATGCACTGATGACATATTCCACTCCATTATAAACAAGACCGCTGGCCAGGATCTTGTAATGCGCTACATGAAGGTGTGGGAAAAAATCGAGCCGCTTGTAAAATCCATGGTGGAGGACAGTTATCGCAGGGACTACCTGCTGGCCATGCTGCGCATCAAGTTCAGGCGTGAATCTGCTCCGCTGGTCATGCTTCCCACCCGGCTTGAAAAACGGCTGCTTCAGATATTTGTCAGGGTAAGTGAAATATCCCGGCCCCTGGCAAGGGAAAAGGAGGCCATGAACCGCAGGGCTGCGGAACTGCTTGAATCTGACGAATTCAGGACTGCATTCAATGACCTGGAGGGCCTTGACAGCAAGGCAGGCGATGACCTTGAAAAACTGAATATTGAAATAATTTTCCTGCAGCTAAAGCGCCTGCTCTGTCTCACATGTCACCCTGAAATCTGGACAGGAAGCGCAGACACCTCTGTGGAGAACCTTAGAAAGCTCATGAAAGGGCCTGAATCCGATATTGCGGAAGAGCGGCTTGAGCGGCTGAAGGAATTCATAAAAAGAGGTGTTAAAAGCAAGGAGACACAGTACTACCTGTGGATGGGGCCATCTGCAGGCAGTGTCATCCTGGACATCGCCATAATAAGAATTCTGATCAAGCTGAACATCAAGGTGATTATGAGCGTAAAGCATGCCTTCTATTATCATTCAGTAACCATGGCTGATGTGATAGAAGACCCTGTTATGCAGGAGGCCCTGCATGACGCGGACATAATCACCAGAACCAGTATCTCCAAGAATGACCTGCTGAACCACCTCAAGAGCGACAAACACCTGTTCGTAATCTCTGATGGTACACAGGAACGGTTCAACCCGCTGCTTACCAGTGTCACATTCGCCAGGGCATTCAAGGAGTGCGACCATGTGATAAGCAGACACCCTGATGACTCCCCGTGCCTGTTAAAGACCCGTTTCCGTTTTACAAGAAATATCACTGTGATAACAAGTGAAAGGCCGGGATCAATACTCATCGAACTGAAACCCCATCATCCAGATGTAATCAGGTTCTCGGAAAAAGACCTGAGGATGAAGGCAGAGTCCATGATAATGCACCTGCGAATGGCCAAGAAACAGGGTAAGACCATCATGTTCTACAGCGCCATTGTGGGAAGCATCCCCCATCAGATCGAGACAGCCAAGCGCATACTGAACGTGTTTGTGAGTTACCTGCGTGAAAAGCAGGAGGGTGTTGTGGTAATCAACCCTGGCGAACACTTTGAAAAAGGCATGGATGCCGATGACATAATGTACATGTGGGAGATAGTGCAGAGAAGCGGTGTAATAGATATCTGGCGTTTCCAGACAGTCCATGACATAGAAAAGGCATTTGATCTCATGGGAGAAAAGGTGCCGCCTGAATGGGTGGGGAAAGACGCTACATACAGCACCGGCTGCACTAAGGAGATGCAGATTGCCATGGAGGTCCAGAAGCAATATCCTGAAATGCAGATAATAGGCCCGTCCTGGGAAAAATTCATGCGCAGGAAAGAGTACGGAGTGGGCAAACTGTACGACCGGGCGTTTGGGGAGCTGTAAAAGATGCCGGGTAACTTCTCAACAAGTCCGTGCAAATTATTGGACACAGATGAACACGGAAACACACAGATTTTCTTTGTCTTTTATCTGCGAACGAAGTCTGCGTTTATCTGCGTCCGATTAGTATCAATGATCTGCTACCTCATAAGCCCCAGAACCCTGTCTTTACTTTAATATCTAACCGGAACGCTTAACAGCTAATAAAAAGGAATCCATGCAGCAGCTTGATTTTGATGACAATGCCCTTGCACTGACCCTGTACGGGGAGCAGGGCGGCAACCTGAAGCTCATAGAAGATGCCCTGAGGGTAAATATCGGGGCCAGGGGCAACAGGCTGAACATATCCGGGGATGAAGACGCAGTTGCCCTTGCAGGCATGATCTGCCGCCAGCTCTATGAGCTGCTTGAGCATGGATATCCCCTTAACTCCGCAGATGTAGAGCAGGCCATTACAATTCTGTCAGAGGATGATGCAGCGTCTCTGTCTGATATTTTTCTGGACAGGCTTTCAGTAAAATCCGGCAGGAAACTTATTACCCCAAAGACCATGGGGCAGAAGCTTTACGTGGATGCCATCAGGAATAATGACATTGTATTTGGCATAGGCCCTGCCGGTACAGGCAAGACATATCTTGCCATGGCAATGGCTGTTCACGCATTTCTCCATGAACAGGTAAACCGTATTGTGCTGGTAAGACCTGCTGTGGAGGCCGGGGAGCGCCTGGGATTTCTTCCTGGAGACCTTGAGGCAAAGGTAAATCCATATCTGAGGCCACTTTATGATGCGCTTTATGACATGCTCTCCTTCGAGCGGGTTGAGAGACTTCTTGAGCGCGGAATTATAGAGGTAGCGCCCCTGGCATTCATGCGTGGCAGGACGCTTAACGAGGCATTTATTATACTTGACGAGGCCCAGAACACTACGTCCGAACAGATGAAGATGTTCCTGACCCGTCTTGGATACAGTTCAAGGGCAGTGGTAACAGGGGATGTCACGCAGATTGACCTTCCTGAGAAAAAGCAGTCAGGCCTGATCGAGGCGTACAATATACTGCAGGACATAAGGGGAATCGCGTTTATAAAATTTACAAGAAAGGATGTTGTAAGGCACCGGCTGGTCAAGAGAATAATCCAGGCATATGAAACACTTGACCAGGGCCACAAGGGCAGGGAAGCGCAATAATGCCGGCAGTTATCATGCCCCAGGTAAAGGCCCCTTTTTCCTGCCTGAAACTTCATCGCTCAGCAGAAAGACTGCTGCGTTACTGTGGTCTGAGCCAGCAGGAGCTGAATGTACTGATAGTTAATGACACGCAGATTACTGAGATAAACACAAGGTGGCTGAACCGGCCCAGGCCCACCAATGTCATCTCATTTCCCCAGGAGAGTCCCGGGTTGATGGGTGATATTGTCATATCAGCGGATACGGCAAGGCGGGAAGCTGCTGAGGCTGGCATCACGATTGAGTGCAGACTGATAGAACTGCTTGTTCACGGCTTTGTACACCTGCTGGGTGAAGACCATGAACTTGGGAATGAGGCTGCCAGGCGCATGGCTGCCAGGGAGCAGGAGCTGATTTCATATCTTTTAATGGAGGGTATCATGGCTGATCTTTGCATAAACGTTGATCACATCGCCACAATAAGGCAGGCCAGAGGCGGAAACGAACCTGACCCGGTTGTGGCAGCAGGCATAGTGGAACTGGCAGGCGCAGACGGAATTGTCATTCACCTTCGTGAGGACCGCAGGCACATACAGGACCGTGATGTAAGAATCATCAGGGAGGTGGTAAAGACCAGGCTCACCCTGGAAATGGCTGCCACTGACGAGATGATTGGAATCGCAGGTGAAATCCAGCCTGATATAGTTACTCTGGTGCCGGAAAAACGTCAGGAGCTCACCACCGAAGGGGGCCTTGATGTTGTGGGGCTTGAAGAGTCAGTAACAGACGCGGTCTCACGCCTGCACAAGCACGGCATACCTGTAAGCCTTTTTGTTGACCCTGAAGATGCGCAGATAGAGGCTGCGGCCCGGACCGGTGCTGAATGTATTGAAATTCACACCGGACGCTACGCTGATGCCGAAGACAGAGAGACAGAAGACCGTGAATTTGAGGCCATTTCACAGATGGCCTCAAAGGCGGTTGACCTGGGGCTCAGGGTACATGCAGGCCACGGCCTGAATTACAGGAATACAGCGCGGGTTGCTGCCATAAGCGAAATATCAGAATTCAGCATAGGGCATGCAGTCATTGCCAGGGCCGCAATCACAGGCCTTGACCAGGCAGTGCGGGAGATGCTGAAGCTTGTCAAGGGCATGGAGGCCTGATCAGTCAACTATTCCCTTCCCTGCCATCCCGCAGCTCATCACCAGATAAAAAAACTGGATATTCAAATGCCTGACAAAAGACACGTACTTATCACAGGTGGAAACCGTGGCATAGGCCTTGAAACCACACGCATGTTTGTTGAAACCGGCTGCACTGTCACTGTGGTTGCAAGAAATTTCAGGGCTTTCCCCCTGAAGACAGACCCGCAGGTCAGATGTGTGGAATATGACCTTGAGAACACAACTGGCATTCCGGAAATGGCTGGCTCCCTGCCGCATGTTGACATCCTGATAAATAATGCAGGGGTAATGTATTCGGTTCCCTGGGACAGCTATCCAGATGAGAAGAAGCAGTCAATGCTGAATATCAATCTCGAAGCCCCTGTTGCCCTTATCCAGGCCCTTGCCCCTGCCATGATTGAAAATGGTTATGGCCGCATTGTGAACAACGCCTCCATTGCAGGGCACATAGGTCATCCTGATATATGGTACGGAATAACAAAGGCAGGGCTCATAAACCTCACCAGGAGCTTTGCCAGGATACTGGGGCCGCACGGCATTGTGATAAATGCCGTGGCAGCAGGTCCGGTTGAAACAGACATGCTGGCAGTTATCCCTGAGGAGCGCAAAAAGGCCATCAGGAACATGGTATATACAGGCCGGTTTGCACGGGCAGATGAGGTGGCAAAGGCCATGTTCTGGCTTGCAACCGAATGCCCGGAATACATCAACGGCACCTGCATTGATATTAATAACGGGGCATTCCCGAGATAATGAATCTGCATGATGCATAAACGCAAAACCCCCGGATGACTCCTGTCAGCCGGGGGTTCAACAATTGCCAACTTAAGCAACTGTCATACTGGCGTTTCAGTCAGGAATGATTTACTGCACAGAATAACCCCTTCCTGACATGCATGCACCATAGGCACGGTAGTACTGATCGGTTGCCTGAGCAGTTGAAGCATTATGCTGCTGGGCAGCCTGCTCATTGTGTACTCTCTCCTGCCTGCGTCTCATCAGCCCGCCAGTGCCACCAACAGCAGCGCCGACTGCAGCGCCCTTTCCTGCATCACCTGCAATAGCTCCACCTATGGCACCAAGGGCAGCGCCTCTTGCGGCGCCACGAACTGCGTGTCCGCTGCTTGGAGCTGCAGGAGCTGCC
>WFRQ01000122.1 GCA_015486425.1 Deltaproteobacteria bacterium
ATCTGCAGCACCTTGTGAGCAGATACCGCGACATGAGATAATGAGCCATTTTAAATTTGACTGGCAGCACAGTAGTTGAGGTCTATCTGGCTTTCAATGAATATCCAAAGTGTTTAAGCACCGTTTTCAGTGCGGGCATGGCATCCTTCTTTACAGCTATGCGTTTCCCCTCCACCTTGAGCACAAGGCCTGAAATCACAGGCTCAGAGGCAACCAGGTGAAGGAGTTCAGGGTCATCGGCCAGCCTGAAGACTTCCATGCCCTGTTCTTTTTTTAGCGGATTCAGACGGTTTTCAGCTCGCCTGAAAAAATCCTTCCACACCGGGGGAAGCTTTGAGAGGTCTGCAAGCATCTTCTGTTTTGCCTTTATGTCTTTGACAGTGTGGCATGTTTTGAAAAGAGAATCAAAGGTCAGGCGGTAGCGATTAGGTCCAATTTTATCCATGAACTTTTCAAGGTTCAGTTCCAGGACAGGGTCATTACCGCTGAACGTGGCAATGAGCCTCTGGGTGTCAAGGGTGACTTCTGCACTGATCTCCTTTATGTCAGCGCTTTCGTATTTTTTCGTTATACCGGTGACGTATGCCCCGAGTTCTGTGAGGCATACGCTTTTAAGACCGTCAAATACAGTGAGATAATCACGTTTGGGGCGTTGATAATGCCTGTTCTCAGGCATGTCATAGTGCAGTTCCACGAGACCAAAGGCTGCGGCAATGAACATGAATGCCTTGAGAATGGGTCCTGTAATCATCCGGACAACATCCCATTCTTTTACCGAATCGTCGTATTCCCACGTGTGGCCATTTTCTGTCCGCACACATCTGTATCTCAAAACCGTGTACGGTAACTCTTCCAGCGTTGATTTACGGAGCCTTGTATAATCAATAAGGTTGCCTGCGGTATAATGTTTTCCAGGCTGAAGTTCTGAGAGCAGTTCAAGAAGGACAGATTTGATATTGTGCGTGTTATATGAATAATAATAACTGCTTTGACTCTTAAGATGCGGGAGGAAATGCTGAATAATTCCAAAATCGCTTTTTATCCAGTCCAGAAATATCTGCTTCAGGATATCATGGGGCGGGATATCCCTGTCCTTTCCGCCACGCTTTTTCCTATACAGATGATCCTGCAGCACAGTAACAATTATTCCTGTACGCAGATGACTGAGATCACCCTTGCGCACCTTGTAGAATTCGTCAAGGTCGGCCACCTTCTGCAGATCTTTAAGCCCCTTGACCGCAGGGGCCCCATTCTTTTTTAATGCAATATGCCCCTCTTTTATAAACCCGCGGGCTGTCATTATGGAAAGCGGAGCCGAACCATCAAACCTGCATGAAAACTCGGATTCAGGCGGTTTCTCAAGCAGATGCAGGTTGTAACCCGGCGGGGGAGGAAGGGCAGTGACCGCCATGTATTTGAAAGGAAACGTGAGCCATGCTGATGTGCTCTTTTTTGATATTCTGTAGCCCCAGACAGAAGAAGTTTTTATAAAACTGAATTCCTTAAAAACATCGAACTTTTTGTGATACCTGTGTTCAGAAACTGATTCCGCAATGAGTATGCCTGTGGCATCTTCCAGAATATCCAGCCTGGTCTTTCCATTCCATGTGAGGTATGTCAGTACTTTCACTGCCTGTGGAGAAAGGGATTCTATCCACGCTTTGCTGAATTCATCATCCATAATAAGTGTGACTACAATACGACCCCTGTCTATTTTATGAGCAGGAATTTTTTCAAACCATGGGTTTTGCCAGTATTTTTTCTTAAGGGTGACATCTGACCGGACAGTCTTTAAAAGTACGCGCAGCGACGTCAGGAGTTCAGCGCTGCTATCTTCCATGACCAGTGCAAAAATATCATCCCGGGACAGTGATTTAATCTCTTCCATGATCATAATGCACTACCTCATGCAAGCATGAACTCGATATCGTCTTCGGTCATGCGTTTCACAGCGCCTGAATCACTTGAAATTATGGCTTCAAAGAGTTTGCGTTTCTGGTCCTGCAGTTCCATCATCTTTTCCTCTATGGAATTTTTGCAGATGAGCCTGTAACAGAGCACGCTCCTGGTCTGGCCTATGCGGTGCGTCCGGTCAATGGCCTGGTTTTCAGCGGAAACGTTCCACCATGGGTCAAATATGAATATGGTATCTGCTGCCGTAAGGTTCAGGCCCACGCCTCCGGTTTTGAGCGTCATTATAAATACCTTTATGCCCGGATCGTTCTGGAACTGCTCCACCAGTTCCTGGCGGTTCCTGGTGGCGCCTGTCATGGAAAGGTATGGAATCCCAGCGTCTTCAAGGTCGGCTGTTACAGATTCAATGACGCTCAGGAAGTTTGCAAATATAAGAATTTTGTGCCGGTTGCCGATTGCCTCCTGTACCTGATGGAGAAGCAGCTCCCGTTTGGGTGATATGATGTCACCATCTGAACGTGCCTCAGGGCATGACGCTATCTGCCGTAGCTCGAGCATTGCCTGGAGTATGAAGAACTGGGATTTTTCTATGCCCTGGCTGGCTATCTGGTGCGTTATCGCCTCTTTATAGAAGAGCCTGCGTTCCTCGTAGAGCCTGTGCTGTCTCTCGTTCATCTCCACGTAAAGGGTCTGTTCCACCTTGTCAGGC
>WFRQ01000123.1 GCA_015486425.1 Deltaproteobacteria bacterium
CCGAGCAGCTCAAGCCTTTCCTTCTGTACCATGGCCTTTTCCAGCATAACCCTGTCTGTTATATCCACAGCCACTGCCTCTATTATGGGTTCACGTTCCTCCCCTACCACAGGACTGTCTCCGGGAATTGTTCTCAGCAGCACATGGATGGCGTATCCTCCTCCGTGAAGCATTCTGCACTCAATGGAGAATGACCGGTTATGATTTTGGTAGGAATCCATGAGCATGTGTTTTACCTGACGTCTGTCATCTGGATGAATAGTCTCCATGAACCAGTCAGGTCTTGCCATGGCCTCAGACGGGGTTATGTCAAGCATGCGGCGGCATGCGTTGTTGATGAATTGAAGATCAAGGTTTTCAGAAAGGACGAATATCAGGGCAGGAATGTTCTGAACAAGGTAATAGTAGCGCTGTTGCGCCTTGCGTACCTTTTCCTGGAGCCGCAGCCTGTCTTCATGACGTTTGAGGCATATCTCAAATTCTGCAAGGTTGAATGGTTTTCTCAGGTAGTCGTACGCGCCTATCTTAATTGCCTCTATGGCGTTATCAAATGTGCCGAAACCTGTAACAAAGACTATCTCAACAGACGGATGGAGCTTGATCATCTCCTTGCCGAGTTCGAGGCCGTTCATGTCAGGCATGTTTATGTCAAGGAACGCAAGGGAAGGCGGAGACTGCCTGAACAGCTCAAGAGCTTCCACCGGGTGAGTGGCCGTAACAGGGGCATACCCTCTTTTTTCAAGCAGTTCCCGCAAAAGGATGCCCATGCTGGGGTCATCATCTACTATCAGAACCTTTTCCCTGTTATTGTTATCCATATACAGTGTCTGACCATGGGAGCATTTTGTGACTGCTCACCGGATTATCTATCCTGTGTTTCTGCTTGACAGGTACAGCATTTTCACCATTTTTTGCGCATCATAAGTACCTGATAGGCATTTCTGAAGGCCACAAATGTGTCATGGTCTCCACCCATGTCAGGGTGAAGCTCCATGGCCTTTTTCCTGAAATAGCTGGTGAATTCTGTCTCGTTCATCTTCCGGAATTCTTCCTGAGTGAGACGCATGGCTTTCAGATAGTCATCCTGACCCGAATTTACAGGAGGCTGCCACTCCCTTTCAGCGCCTGCGGTCCTGCCGCCTGGCTTCCAGTAGCCGCGGTTGCTGAAATATGTGTCAAAGTACATGAAGAGATACTTGCGCAGATATGGATGCAGCCTGCCTGAGGCCAAGTGTGAGGCTTCATTGCCAAGCCACTGCCCGTCACTGTTAAGCCTGCACATCTCCTCAAGAAAGAACCTGTCTATGAGGTCAGGGTCCTGTGCGTCTGGCACAAAGCGTGAAAGTTTTGGAGCAAACCCCTCGGCTATGTTAAATATCGCATACAGATAACCCCGCATTTCCCATGGCCTGATGTCAAGTTCCATAAAGGTTATGCGGCTTTCTATTTCATCCCTGCATTTATCTGTAAGTATCTCATATATTGGCAGGGGTCTTTCAACAGCATCTCCCATATTTATCTGTACAAATTTCAGGTAGTACAGCCTGCGCCTGTCAAACGGGTGGGTACGTTCAAAGTCCTCAATGGGCATCTGCCTGCCCCGCCTCTTGTGTTCCCCTGAACTCCTGCCTCTGATGCCTCCAAAATTGTCCAGCGTTTCACGGATTTCCGTATTTATAAAGGGCCAGAATATCTCTTCAAGCTCTTCGTATTCGTACTGGACTTTCAGCTCCGCAAGGGCATCTTCCACCTCTGGGGATATGTAGAAAATTCTCTCGTCAATGTATTCCACAAACTGTTCAGGGTCATTGCCGAGATCAAAAAGCTGCCTTGAAGCAAGGGTGTTGTCCTCACCTTTTACTGTTTCACGAAGATGAAAAACAGCCTCTCCGCTGTTATTATATTCTTTTGCAAGGTACATGATATGGTGTCTTAACCTTATGAAAGTTCCATCTTTGACAGAAGTTCCTTCCAGGAACCTGTCCTTGGCAGGTCATGCGTATCTTTTCTGTTCCAGGGCTGATCATACACAATGGCATTCATGCCTGCCTCATGAATCTGTACACAGGTGGCAAGATGGTCTTCCACAAAATTCATTATGCCGTTTTCCTGGAGCACAGAAACTTTTGCTGAATGTTCTCCTGTTGCTATTACCCTGATGCGTGAAGAAGGCACCTTGTGAAGAGTGGTATGTATCCATTTCTCAATGGGGGCCTTTAGCGGTCTGGCAGTTACAAAGGTCAGCGGGGCAGCTTTTGAAATCTCTGTCAGTGCATCTACAGCCCCGGAGATCGGCTCAAGACCAGTGCCAAAAGGGTCATTCAGGATTTTTTCTATGATTTTACCAATTATTTCATCCGGTATGGGAAGACATTCCTCCAGCCAGTAGGATGTGATCTGCTCTTTTACTATATTATGGATACCATAATCCTTTTTGGCAATACCGATGAATGATGCCATTGTGTCAGCAACCACTCCGTCAATATCAAATCCCGTTTCCTCTGGTATTAATCGCGTTAATTTCATTCAGTTTTGTCCGAATCTCCGTAACTTCTCAATAATGCCGTGCCAATTCTCTTGTATCTGCTTGATGGGGAGCATTCTCCGTTTGTCCTGATAGCAAGCAAATGCCGTGCTCTGTAACTTTTTGAGACTGGTTATGAAATTGTTATGACGTGTCCCGAGCGTTATATGCACTTTTTTTCGGGTCAATCCGGATTCGTCGAACTTCAGCATTGTTCGCAGGTAATCTACACAACCTACAGAGTGTCGCTGGTAAGTTTGGTTCCCCATGACTCTATCATCAGCTACGAGAGCTAAGGGGCTGTCCAATAATAAGTTGGATGATGGCGCGCTTAGATTTGGGTCAGGCTGAGTTGAACTGATTGAGCAAAACCGCAGGCGTAGCCGGGCTACGTTGAGGATTTTGTGATTGAAGTTCATCTCAGGATAGCCTGAAGATGAGATGCGAAATCGGGAAGTTATTTTTGGACAGTCCCTAAGAGTATCACTTGCAAGTATGGCATATCCGAGAACCCCGAGATCAGATGGATACCAGACCGCTGAGGCACTGAGTCCGAAACATGGATATTTTATCATTGCATCAGCCAGCTCCCATGCCCTTTCAATCACTTCAAGCTTTAACCGAGCACCGGGTTTTTTCATCAACTCTGGGTCTAACTGGACTTCCCTGAATACACCCATAGGATCCACGTTGTAATACTTGAGCAGTTTCCACAGGATGTGGATGACACTGGCAAGGTTTGTAATTTGAGAAGCCATATTGTCTTAAAATGCTACCAGATTGACCTTTTAAGTCAAAACAAAAAATTGAGATCTATTTTAGGGTC
>WFRQ01000124.1 GCA_015486425.1 Deltaproteobacteria bacterium
AAGCATAGTGCTGAACGAGATGCCTTACCATAATGACCCCTATTACCAGGCCAATCTGGAAAAAAATGCCATAATAGGCATGGCGTGTACTGCTGCGTGTTCTACCTGTTTCTGTTCCTGGACAGGGGGCTCCCCCATGGGAACAGAGGGCACTGACGTATGCCTTACTGAGATAGACGAAGTTTTCCTGGCTCAGGCCATTACAGACAGGGGTGAAGAACTGCTTGAGGCTGCAGGAGATGCGGCATCCCAGGCATCGGATGCTGAAAAAGAGAAACTTGCCCAGCTCAGGGAACAGGCAGAGGCTGGTTCTGCTGACATAAAGTCTCCAGATGAAGCACTGAAGTCAAAGGACCTGATGGAGCTTTACAACGCCCCGTTCTGGGAAGAAATTGCCGAAAGATGTATTAACTGCGGCACATGCACATTCCTGTGCCCCACGTGTTACTGTTTTGATATCCAGGACGAGACCCTGCATGGAAAAGGCAGGCGCATCAGGTGTCAGGACTCATGCATGTTCCCGCTCTTTACACTTCATGCTTCAGGCCATAATCCAAGGGGACAGAAGGTTCAGAGGGTAAGAAACCGTTTCATGCACAAGATGAAGTATTTTCCTGACAGATTTGGTCCGCTCTCCTGTGTTGGATGCGGAAGATGTGTCAGGGATTGCCCTGTAAATATCGATATCAGGGAAGTAATGAGGTTGATGCTGGCCCTTAATCAGGGGTAGCGGCCATAAAAAACAGAGGCGGAAGCCTGCGCATTTAACAGTACAAAACAAAAACCATGAGTGATATTTCAAAGATGAAAAATCCTTACAGGCCCTATCCGGCACGCCTTGATAAGATAAAGGTTGAGACTGAAGACGGCAACTTGAAGACCTTTCGGATTGTCCTTGAGGAAGAGGCTGACAGGAAGGCGTGGAAGCACGTGGCAGGCCAGTTTGCCATGCTTTCTCTGGCAGGAAAGGGCGAAATTCCCATTGGCATCGCGTCCTCTCCCACTGAAGAGGGGCACCTTCTCTTTACTGTAAATCGTGCGGGAGTGGTGACCACTGCGCTTCACAACATGCGGGAAGGTGACAGAATCGGCGTGCGCGGCCCGCTTGGAAATGGATTCCCTGTGGACAGTGAGCTGAAGGGCAAGAATATAGTAATAATTGCAGGGGGGTTTGCCTTTACCACCCTTCGCGCAACCCTTATTTATATGCTTCGGCACCGCGGGGATTATGGCAGAATCACGGTTATTTACGGAGCCAGAACCCCTGGCATGCTGCTTTACAGGGATGAGCTTGAGCAGTGGCAGGCAATGGATGATGTTGACATGCACGTCACTATTGACCGCGAGGCCCCTGGATGGGACGGCCTGGTGGGGTTTGTGCCCACTATTGCAGGTCAGGTGGCTCCATCTCCGGAAAATGCGGCAGCTCTTATCTGCGGCCCACCAATAATGATAAAATTTACCATGCCTCCCCTTGAGGAAATAGGCTGGACAGATGACCAGGTGTACCTCTCTCTTGAAAACCGTATGAAGTGCGGCATTGGAATATGCGGCCACTGCAGCGTAGGCCCTGTTTATGTGTGCAATGACGGGCCGGTTTTTACAAGGGCACAGGTGCAGAAACTGCCTGTAGAATATTGATTTATGAAAAATAAACCTGATGATACCCGGATTAATCAAGGTAGTATGCTTCCTCCCCTTACCATAGGAGATGTTACAGCCCGTCTGCCTATCATACAGGGTGGAATGGGGGTTGGAATATCCATGGCCGGGCTTGCCACAGCGGTAGCAAAGGCAGGCGGAATAGGAGTGCTGGCTGCTGTTCTTATAGGTCTTGATGAAAAGGATTTTGCCTCAAAACCCCAGGAGGCGACCTACAGGGCCCTTGCCGACCAGGTAAGGAAGGTAAAGGAGGCTGTGCCTGACGGAATAGTGGGCGTTAACATAATGGTGGCCCTGCAGGATTATGAGGCAATGGTGAAGACCGCTGCCACTGCAGGGGCTGACCTGATAATCAGCGGGGCAGGTCTTCCGCTGAAGCTCCCGGGCATGATCCCTGAGGGCTGCAATACCAAGCTCGTTCCCATAGTATCTTCAGGCCGTGCTGCCAAGATACTGTGCAAAAGGTGGCAGGCGCACTTTGACAGGCTGCCTGATGCCATAGTGGTTGAGGGCCCCAAGGCTGGAGGCCATCTCGGGTTTCACGCCGAAGATCTTGAAAAGCCGGAGATGCAGATAGAAAATCTGGTTCCGGATGTGATAAAGGCAGTGACTCCCTACAGGGAGAAATATAATGCCCCGATTCCGGTTATTGCAGCCGGAGGTATCTATACCGGGGCGGATATATATGATTTTATAAAAATGGGTGCTGCAGGTGTGCAGATGGGAACCCGCTTTGTGGCCACTCACGAGTGTGATGCCTCAGACAGATTCAAGCAGGCCTATCTTGACGCCAAACGCGAAGATGTAAAGATAATACAGAGTCCGGTGGGCATGCCTGGCAGGGCCCTTAAGGGAGAATTTCTCGACAAGATAGCGTCAGGTAAAAAGATACCGAGAAAGTGCGTATATAAGTGCATAGCCACATGCCACTATCCGGAAACTCCGTACTGCATCAGCATGTCCCTGGTAAATGCAAAGCGCGGCAATCTTGATGCGGGTTTTGTTTTCTGCGGCGAGAATGTATGGCGTGTGAACAAGATAGTGTCCGTTCAGGAACTCATGGACGAACTTGTTGAAGGATACAAAAAGGCCGCATCAGAACAGGGCTGATGCGGCCATAATTTTTGACCTTGAGATTTAAGGGGCTGTCCAAAAATAAGTTGGATGATGGCGCGCTCAGATTTAGGTCAGGCTGGGTTGAACTGATTGAGCAAAACCGCAGGCGTAGCCGGGCTACGTTGAGGATTTTGTGATTGAAGTTCAGCTCAGGATGGCCTGAAGATGAGATGCGAAATCGGTAAGTTATTTTTGGACAGTCCCTAAGCTGCGGGTCTATCTATCAGGAACCCCAGTTTGCAGGCTCCTGATTTTTTGTGCCGTGTGTATCTGTTACAGGCTCCTCAATCACTGTGCCGGTCTTCCCTGATTTGCAGGGCAGAGGGTTCTGTTCAACGTCCGTAAATTCCGCCTTTTCAGGTGCTGGCATTCTGGCAAGGGTGGAGGCAAGGTCCTTGACCAGGGCTTCAGCAGCCCTGTCTATTGCAGTGTCTATCTCCTGCCTGCCATTGGCATCGCTCCATATCGAGTTGTAATTTACCTCTTCCCTTACCCTGTTGGCCCATGCAACCTTTCCGCTTTCCACATCCTGAAGTACCAGTCCGAGTTCCACCACAGCGCTTTCTGTATCTTTTGAAAATGTGTATTCAATGATTCTTCCCCTGAGTACATAGTCTGCATTGAAATGCCTGCCTACATTTTTCAGGACTGAGGGGCTGAGACCAACGTTACCCTGAAGACCAGGCCTCTCGGCATTACCCTGCTCGTTTTCTTCAATCATTTGATTTATCCGGCCTTTCATCTCCTCTGACCATCCGGCTGCCATCTCTCTTTCCACAGTTCTGCGGGCAGCATCATCAAGGCCTGCCGTGGGGCCGGCAATGCTTATGTCCAGATCAGTAAGATACTGCATGACATCTTCTTCTACTGGCGTGTAGTAGCCGTACTGAACAAGTCGGTATGACAGGGCCTCATGCACCTTGACCTGTCTTCTCAGGGGATTATCTATCCGATTGCCTGAGCTGTAGTCAGCAAAGGGCATTATTACCATTACTGCCTTTGCGTCATCCGGGCCAACGGTGGTTGTAATTGGAGATATGGGCTGTGTTACCTTCTGACCACAACCGGCAAGAAGAAATGAAATGAGAAGAACAGGCAGATAAAGACTGTATTTCTTTTGGAACATGATAACCCTCCAGAATTTCATGCAGCTTGTATTATCAGTGAGGAATACATATTGTTAAATCAGGCCCTGAGTTGAGCGTTTCAAAATACTCGGTCCAGCCAGGGTAATTTTTACCTGATTCAACTTAGGTTTTATGTTTATTTTCTTTTTGTACGGCAATGGAGCTGTTCTTTCGGTATTTAACCATTGCCCTATATTGCATAACTGCTCAGATAAAAGCAATTTTTGAGCCATTATTTACTGAAAGACAGAGGATTAATACGACAGGGCATGAAAGCCCTATAATGGTGTCTATTTTACTATTCCCTCGTATTTTTCCAGCTTCAGCCTACTAATTCTTATCGGTAATGAGAAAAAAATATTAAAAAGTTTTTTGCATGTTTCACATATGATACAGTAGCTATAAATGAAAAGATAGCGGGTATCTTCTCACAGGTTACCGCATCTGCTGCGTTGTCCGGGACTCGAAGTACAGGAAGTACGCCTTCGTCCCCTCCGCCTTGCATCTGCAGCACCCTGTGAGCAGATACGATAGCGGGGGGAAATGAGCAGGCTGTATCCCTGCTGTTGAGTCAGAAAGGTATATAAAATGGAAGGTGACATAAGCAAGGCCCTGACTTATCAGGTGAAAAAAGAGATAGCCGAACGTTATTTCGGTACGCGTCGGATGATTGAACAGGATATAGCCTCCCTTAAGAAGATTATTGACCGGATAAATGACCTGTACGAAAACAGGCTGGGAATGGCATTTGTTAGAATCTATTCCCTGCTTATTGACAGCGACACCATAGAACGCTTTATAAAGCTCATAGGCTGGGATGAGCCTCCTTTTTATGATCAGTATGTTAATGAATCAGAAACCATAAGGAAACAGCTTGTTCACAGGCTCAGTTCCCACGGCTGGATGAAAAAATCCAGGTTTGCAAATATGGTAATGGACAGCTACAGAATCCTTTACAGGGAGTATCTGAAAATATCCGAGCTTGAGGCAGAGGCAAGGGAAGAGATTGAGATTATCAGGCAGGAGTTGAAGATATTCAAGAATAAATACTCTCTCGATGAGATAATGTCCTTTGTGCGTAATCTGGATTTTGAGGGGCAGGGGCTGGCAAAGGTCATGGGCGGAAAGGTGGATGTGATTGATGCTGATAAAATAGCCGCAAAGATGGATATAGGAAATATTGATGATGTGGAAAAGGGTATTCCCCGCATTTTTCCCCTCCCGGAGCCTGATAAGCTGGAAGATGAGCTTGAAGAACTGGCGGAATCCACCTATTCAAGACATCGGGACATTGCTGCCTCTGCTGTTTCCATGACAGATGATTAAGAAAATAATGACCCTCCCGTTTTTACCTGTTAAACAGTAACCGCCATTCCCGGCGCGGGCATAACGAACAATGAAAATACGCTCTTGCAGTCTATTAAATGGTGTGCTCAAGGAAGTGGGGAAGCAGGAGCTTCCAGTTCATAGTTCCCAAACTGGAGTTTGGGAACCAGCAAATTAGAGCTTCTTTTACTTTGAGCCTTGAGCTTTCAGCTTTGAGCTATTTTCGGATAAACGTATATCCTTGAAAAGAGCGTTTCAAAAGTGGCTATGAGCGATATAACTCCTTTGCAGCCGCACGGCTGTTAAATATCCGGGGGTAAATTCAAAAAGTGTCAGAACAGGAAGGAAAACAGGTAAACAGAGAGCAGGGACAGGACCTGAAACAGGAAAATCTGCCTGAGGATGGGTCTGAAATCCAGCCGGATATACAGGAACCGGATATCCAGGAATCAGACGTGCCTTCAGGCATTGATGGCCAGAGTGAGCCGAAGAGTCCTGTGGATAGTGCGGCGGACCTCTCTGATGAGCTTGACGGTTTCCTTGACGACAGTGATGATTTTCAGGAGATAGACCTCTTTGATGAAGGGCTTTTAGATGACTTAGATGCAGATGCAGGAAAAGAATCCGGGGAGAGCCAGGATGTCTCTGATCAGGAAGTAGCTGGTCCTGAGGTGCCTGGAGTGGCAGAGTCAGGTTCAAAAGAGCTGGAACGGTCGGAAACATCACCTTCACTGTCTGAAGCCGTACCTGAAGGAACCACTCTCGAGGCGGGACATGGTCTTGCTGCTGACACATCTGAGGATACTTCGGAGCATGACCTTGCATCTGAAATAGCAGCGGATATCGCTGCTGATATCCAGGAGGATGTCAAGAAAGATATTATTCAGGATACGGCTCAGCCTGATACAGGTTCTGCTTCTGAATCTGAACCTGCTGAGGCAGAAGGTCAGCAGACTGATATTGAGATTGACTCAATTTCACCTGACGAATCGGCTCCTGACAAATCAGTTTCACCTGACACCCTTTCTGAAGAGCCTCTGCCAACGGCCACTGAACCAGAGGAAGAAAATATTCCAGACCTGAGTGGTGCACCAGAGCCTGGGCCTGAAATAGAGCTTAAGCCTCTGGAGCCTTCGCCTTCTGAACCCGAATCACAAGA
>WFRQ01000125.1 GCA_015486425.1 Deltaproteobacteria bacterium
ATTTTACGCCAGAGCCCCTTAACATAAACACGGTTACCAGTGATTTGATCAAGATGCTTAAGCGGCTAATAGGTGAAGATATAAAAATTCATACTGACTTCGCTTCTGACATTGTTACCATAATGGCTGACAGGGGCAGTATGGAACAGGTGGTGATGAATCTCGTTGTAAATGCGCGGGACGCCATGCCTGATGGCGGGACAATAACCATAAAAACTGAAAATTATACCGCCTCGTCCGAAGATTTAAAAAGAAATCCAAAGATAAATGAAGGAACTTACTGCTGTCTCAGCGTTTCTGATACAGGTACCGGAATCAGTGACGAAATTATTTCAAAGATATTTGACCCCTTCTTCACTACAAAGGGCGTAGGCAAGGGAACCGGCCTGGGGCTTTCCACTGCTTACGGCATTGTTACCAAACACGGAGGCTGGATAGATGTTGAAAGCAGGCTCGGAAAGGGGACAGTGTTCAGAATCTATATACCTGCGGCCACGCCGGAAGACCTTCAGGAGGCAGAATACCAGCAGGTAGAGAGTGAACCCGAGGACAGGCTCAGGGGCAATGGAGAATGCATCCTTATTGTGGAAGATGACGAGGATATCAGGAGAGTTGTAGCAGAGATGCTTGGTTCAATGGGTTACTCTGCCACAGCAGTTGCCACAGGGGAAGATGCCATGCGACTCATTGACCAGGGCAGGGAACAGTTTGACGTAATGCTGGTGGATATGGTGCTTCCCGGCATGAAAGGACTTGATCTTGTGCGCATGGTCAGTCACAGCAATGACCTTCCGGGAGTCATACTGAACAGCGGATACACAGATGAAAGGGCTGATATCTCGAGCCTGCACAATGAATATATAAAATTTATTGCCAAGCCCTATGAATTCAAGGAACTCCTGAAGCTCATAAGAGATGTGCTTAATGAAAAAAAATCTGAGTGGGGAAAATAAAAATCACAGTTTTTCACTGATTAATTATTGACACTCTAATTCCTTTTCCTCAAAATAAAAAGCGTCATGCCCATGCTGCCACAGACTGCAGAAATCATGAACTTTGACTGAAGCCTATGGAGAGACTGCGTGCCGCCACACTATAACATACAGGTCAGGCCCTGAATATGCGGCCTGGCCTTGAATTTAACAGGGAAAACGCTGCTATATTCATCACTGCAGCAGGGCTCAGTATATACTGCTGGCTTGCCATGCTCATGGTGCCTGACCGCTGGGGCATTTCAAGGTATGGCATAGTAGTTATACTTCTTATACTGAGTATCCTTTTCAGGCGCAGGGGGTATCTGCGCTCCATATACATTTACCTCGCCATGTTTGCGGCACTCCAGTACTGGCACTGGAGGCTCACCGAGACAATCTCATATACAGGCATTGCGGACATAACCGCCTCCCTGACACTTGTGGCTGCCGAGTTCTACAGCGCGGTGCTTTTCTTCATGAGCCTGTTTGTGGGCATATCTCCGCTTAAAAGAAAGGTGGCCTCTCCTCCCCGTGACCTTAAACACCTTCCTACGGTTGACGTATTTATACCAACCTATAATGAACCTGTGGAGATTCCCAAGATAACAGCCCTTGCAGCCTGTAACATGACATATCCCGGAGGCAGGTTCAGGGTTCACCTGCTTGATGACGGAAGCACAGAGGAAAAACGCAACTCACCAGACCCGGTTGCAAGAAATGCAGCCCGGAGGAGATACAGGGAACTGAAAAAATTCTGCCAGCAGGCTGGAATAACCTATCACACCAGAAAGGATAACTCGCACGCCAAGGCAGGAAACCTCAACAATGCATTTCATAAAACCCGCGGTGACGTTATTGCCGTTCTGGACTGTGATCATGTGCCCACACAGGATTTTCTCATCAAAACAACGCATTATTTTTTAAAGGACCCCAAACTGTTCCTGGTACAGACACCACACTTCTTCCTGAATCCTGACCCCCTGGACAGAAATCTCAAGATGTTTTACTCGGCGCCAAGTGAAAATGAGATGTTTTACAGGGGAATTCTGCCCGAAATGGACTTCTGGGAATCTGCCTACTTTTGCGGCTCTGCTGCTGTGCTCAGCCGCAGGTGCCTTAAGGTAAATGGCGGGTTCAGCGGTGAAACCGTTACTGAAGATGCTGAAACCTCGATTGCACTGCATTCCAGAGGATTTCGAAGCATGTATATTCCCGTACCCCTTGTATGCGGGCTCACGCCGGATATTTTTGCTGATTTCATCTCGCAGAGGGTCAGATGGGCACAGGGCATGATCCAGTTGTTTCTGCTTAAAAAAATTTTCAGAAACCCGGGCCTGAAATGGTATCAGAAGATATGTTACTTCAACTGCATGTTCTACTGGTTCTTCAGTTTCGCAAGGCTGATATTTCTCATAGCTCCCCTCTTCTTCCTGTTTTTCAAGCTGAATGTGTACAACGCCTCCTTGCACCAGATAATGATTTTTACAGTGCCATACCTTATGACCCTGTTTATAACCCACAACTACCTCCACGGTCATGTGAGGTGGCCGCTTTTTTCAGAAATCTATGAGATACTCCAATCCATTTACATACTTCCTGCCATTACAGGCGTTATTATGCACCCGAGAAGACCTTCATTCAGGGTAACCGCCAAGGGAGATACACTTTCCGAAGACAGGCTGAGCGCCCTGGCCTACCCCTTTCACATCATATTCTGGGCCCTGTTCATATCTCTTGGAATCTGTATCTACAAATACATTAATGAACCGATGTACAGGGACACGCTGCTTATTACAGGCGGCTGGATTCTATTTAATATCACCATGATGTTTTTCACCCTCGGAGTGGTGTATGAGAGAAAACAGATACGCAGATTCCACAGGGCCAAGGCCTGGCGGTCTGTGACAATAAAGGCAGGAGATGAAGAATTCCAGGCAACGCTTACTGACCTGTCATGGAACGGGGCAGGAATTGAGGTCAAGGTCCCTGACAACAGGCAGGGGGAGACACCACTCAGGGACAGGCTCACAATTATCTATACGCATCGCGATAATGAAGTGCTTGAGATACCAATAGAAGTAAGGTTCAAAAAGTTGGTCAGAAGAGAAGAGGTCAACGAAAAAGACGGCGCGGAGGAGTATGGATACCGGATAATAAAAATAGGTGGAAGCATCTGCCTTGATAACTCCATAGAATCAACCAGGAAAAAGGCGTTGCTTGTATATGGAGACAGTGAAAGGTGGCATCATTTCTGGAAGATGAAGGCCAGGCGTCAGAACATTATATCTGTACTCTATTATCTAACAAGAAACGCATCTCCCTGGTCCATAAAGGCAGGACTTGAATTTTTTCACTACAACATGCGGCTTATTAAAAAAGTCATTACCAGGGCGCTTCGCAACCAGGGCAAAAAAAAGCAGGCTTCCGCGACTACAGTACAGAAAGAGGCTTCATAACCGCCCATGCAATCTTAAAATATCCTCAGGAGGGATTGCTTGATGAATAAAAAACCAGGCCCCGCCAGATTTATCATAAGAGCGGCTCTTTTAATTTCCATCATTCTAACTGCTGTTCCCACGGCCATGCCTGTTGATGCACATGCAGTAACTAAAAGCGTGGCACTCAAGGAATTTCAGACCAAGGCAGGCCCCGTAAGATTTATGGGCTCTGCGTCACAGCACGATTTCTACATACCGCTTTATGCAAAAGAACTGCTGCAGTCCATTGAGCTTGAACTTGAATATACCAATTCAATCTCTCTGCTTTCAGGCATATCACAGATAGTGGTCATGGCAGATGGCTTTGTTATCGGTCAGACAGGCCTCATGGGGTCAAGCCCCGGAGGCAGAGAAAAATTTACCATACCTGTAGAGCTGCTGAACGGCAACATCATGCGTCTGACCCTTATGGTAAGCCAGCATTATGAAACAGATTGTGAAAACCCCAATGCAGGGCAGCTCTGGACAGATATCAATCCTGTAAAGAGCAGGCTGATATTCAAATGGCACTCCATGCCTGAGAGACCGGGGCTCAGAAACTGGATCAACACCTTCAGCCCGTCTGATCCCTTTCTGACCAGGGCCGCCATTATCATTCCTGAATCAGACAGGAGATGGCTTGATGCTGCATGCGCAATATCCGCGTGGCTAACTTCAGTAAGGTCTTACAGGCCGCTGGAATTCAGGGTTTCCACAACACCTGTCGCAGGAATACCCAATATTATTCTCGGGCCTGAGTCCTTTATCAGAACAACGCTTGATGCTGCGGCATCACGCCTTGTTACTGACCCTGAAACTGGCCGAAGACCGGTTCTGAATCTCCCTGCAAAGGTAACAGGACCTCTTGTGGCCACGATTTCCATTCCGCTTCCGGATAAATCTGCCATACAGTGCCTCGTTGTCACTGGCACTGATACCGGGGAAGCAGTGTCTGCCGCCCTTAAACTTGCCACAGTACAGCAGAACTGGCCTGAAAACAGATGGCTTTCCCTGAAACCAGGCAAGCCACCTGCGCTGCCACCATTTAAACGGGACTGCCTTGTTCCTGAAACAGACTATACATTCAGGGAACTTGGTTTGAACAGCAGCATGGTTTTCCAGGGCATGGGAGTTGTGGAAAAATCTGTAACTGTCCATATTCCTCCAGAGATGTTCAGGCAGGAGAACCGTTACGCAAAACTTCACCTTGATATTATCTACTCCGCAGGCCTCAGAGAGGATTCATCGCTTCACATTAATGTAAACGGGACCCTCACAGGCTCCATCCCTCTCAACAACCCTGAGGGCAAGACATTTACCGACTACCTCATAAACATCCCCATGAGTTTTTTCAAAGGAGGCCACAACGAACTGTCATTCAAGGCAGTTATGAAACCATTCAGGGCGCAGAAGTGCGCTCCTGTAGGTCAGGAAAGCATGGTTACCACAATCCTGAACTCATCAGAGATATCCATTCCATCAGGCTTCAAGCACTACACGCTGCCCGACCTGTCACTTCTCATGGACGATATGTTTCCATACTCATTTTCAGTTGAAAACCAGAAGCCAACAGCCCTTATTGTACGCGAAGTAAATAACATCAGCATATTTGAATCCGTGGTGAATTTCTGTGCCATGTTTGCAAGACGTCTCCACACCCCCTTCAACTATCTGCGCATAACAAATGGCCTTACTAAAGATTTTGACGGCCATGCCGTATTTATCGGGACAGTTAACGGCATAGCGGTGGATATAAAAAAGGCTCTTCCCATATACAGCTCACCCAACACACTGAAATACCTCCTGCCAGGGAAAAAACAGGCAGTACTTGATATTACAAACAGCATGAAAGACTCAAGACTGCTGATTACCGAGCTTGAATTCCCACAGGGAACCACACGTACTGCCCTTGTAATAACAGCAGAAAATGCCAGTGTGGTACGACATGGAATAACCCTTCTGTCAGGTGCATGCGGAGACAGGCTCTACGGGGACACAGCCCTCGTTGATACGACTTCCGGAGATGCTCACTCCTACAGCATGAACAACACGTATCAGACAGGCAGGCTTGGCATCCAGGGGCCAGCCGGAAACTGGCTCACCTCAAGGCCCATGTACTACTATCCACTGCTGGTAATTGTTGTGCTTATAACTGGCATAATGGCATTTTATCTGGTCAAGAGAAGAAACAGAATGAGAAGGGAATCTTTTGAAGATGAGTAACAGAGGGTGTGCTGCCGGGTCATTCCGCTTCTCAGGCATGAAGGCGGCATTGCAGATTGCCCTGTGCACTGCTTTTCTTTTCCTGCTTCAGGCTTCCAACCCCACCCTCGATGCAGCAGGATCTTCGCTTGAGCCGCACAGGGCCCTGTGGACTTCCTATAAACAGAATTTCCTTCAGAAGGACGGCAGGGTAATAGACACTTTTCAG
>WFRQ01000126.1 GCA_015486425.1 Deltaproteobacteria bacterium
GAAAATCAGGCGGCCGGTGACGCACCGGGAGAATCAGACGTCGGCATTCTTTTTTCATCCGGCGGCTCGGGCAGTAATGACCGGGGCAAGGGGGCTCTTGTCTATGAAACGACGGGAACCTGGAACCGGGGAAGTTTTCATTTTCTCCAGGACCAAGGCGCCAGCTCCAACAACCCGGACATGGCGGATTCCGTGATGACCATCACCAATGCCGGGAAGGTGGGTATCGGGACGGAATCACCAGAGGCAAGCCTGCATATTGCCAATTCGGCAATTGAGAATATTGCTGGCAAGCACACTCTCTACCTTACGGAAACCAATAACAGCGAATCACCCGTAAGCGGATTTGACCCGACAGAACCCTATTACGGCATCGGCTTTAGAAGATCATGGAATAATACTGACTTCAGCAATATAAAAAACATTGCCGGCATCTATGCTTATGGTGCCCAGGGATACCGGGGCGGTTTGGTTTTTAAAACAGAAAATGCCGTTGAATCGGAAGAAAATCCCGATGTTGTTGCCATGGTGATCAGACCGGATGGAAATGTGGGTATCGGGACCACGACACCGGGGAGTGCACTGGAGGTCGATGGTTCCATAACCTTCACCGCTGGCGTGCCAACGGTCACCTCAGCCGGGCAGGTATGGATGGATAGAAATCTTGGTGCTTTACGGGTAGCGACCAAGATTGACGATCCTGATGCGTATGGTTCCCTGTACCAATGGGGGCGTAAAGGTGATGGGCACGAGTATCGCACCAGCCCAATAACCACAACCAGGAGTGACTACCCGGAAAATAATTATTTTATGTCGCTTTCTGAAGAACCCTATGACTGGCGAATTACTCCAGATGATACTTTGTGGGCAAGTGAATCAAGTATTAATAATCCTTGTCCAGCCGGTTTCAGACTGCCGACTGAGGCGGAATGGCAGATTGAAATAAATTCCTGGAGCACTCATGATGCCGCAGGAGCCTTCGCTTCACCTCTCAGGCTTGTTGCGGCGGGGTGGCGCGGTTGCTTTGACGGCACTGCCCCAGTCGTCAAAACAAGCATTTACGGCAAATACTGGTCGAGTGGGGTGAGTGGCAGCCGAGGCCGCATCTTACTCTTTACCAACTCCGAGGCTGGTACAACCAGCGCCGTCCGTGCGCTCGGCTGTAGTGTCCGTTGCATTAAGGATAAGGATTAGGACATTTTGATTTATTTGTCACTTTGTCATTTCCCCCTGCATCCCGCGCAGGGGGGCGAGATATGCCGAATTCTGAGGACAGACCCCAATTAAATTTTTGACTGTCATCGACAAAGGTAGCGACCATGAAAAAAATGAAAAACTGCTTAATTTCGTTGTTGATTCTGTTTCTTGCCGTAGGCCTGGTGCTGGCGGCGGCTCCGGGGGTATTTGGCGGTATGCAGGGCGGCAGCTATGCCATAACCGCCGATGTGGTCTCGGGTGGGGGCGGGACTATGGCTTCGGAAAGCTACCAGCTCCAGTCCACCATCGGCCAGCCGACCCCGATCATGGATCAGGAAGAGCCACCCTACTCCACCTCCTACAACTTATATCCAGGGTTCTGGTATACCCTGGAAACCGGCCCGGCCTGCGTGAATCTGGCAGTCTTTGCTGCCTCTTTCGGCTCTGTGAATGGGGATATTAATTACAGCCTTTCCTGCGATCTGGACGGGGACGATGATGTGGACGGCAGTGATCTGGTTGATTTCATGGCCGATTTATAAACGGACAGAAAACAGACGGCTGTCAATCACACGAATTTTCAGTTAATCCGCACCGCCACATGCACCAGGCACCTGATTACACTTCTTCAGTACCTGGCAATATTAAACCACAAGGGAGGAGAAGTGATGAAACGCATTTCTGTTCTATTCAGCGTCCTTATTTTTTTGTTCGTCTGCACATCAGTCGCCACGGCAGTGCCAAAGGTCATAAATTACCAGGGAAAACTTACTGACCCAGGCGGGACCCAGGTAAATAGAACTGTCCAGATGACATTTACTCTTTACGATGCGTTGTCAGGCGGGGAGGAACTCTGGAGTGAGGTCCAGGATGTCACAGTTGAAAATGGCATATTTAATGTACGGCTTGGTGAAAGCACTCCACTTGATGTCTCGTTGTTTGATCATGATGACCTGTATCTTGAGGTGGCTGTTTTGAATTCTGACACAGAATCTGAGGAGATATTGTCTCCCAGGCAGGCCATTACCTCCACTGCCTTTGCAATGAAGGCAGGTAATGCTGAGAGCCTGAACGGGCAGGATGCATCACACTTTGACCAGTCAGCGCACGTGTTGGATACGGAGAATCCTCACCATGTTACAGCGGCCCAGACAGGGGCAGTGGCCCTGCAGGATTTTACATGGGACAACCTTGAGGGAATACCTTCGGGGTTTGCGGATAAAATAGATAATGTGGGACTCACTTCAGAATCTGACCCAACGGTCCTTGAATCAGTAAAAGATGGCGTGAGCTGGGATGAAATCCAGAACAGGCCTGAAACTGTGGGAGATATTACGGCAGTTAATGCCGGTACAGGGCTTACTGGTGGCGGCGGCAGTGGTGATGTTACGCTTGACGTGAGGGTTCCCTTGAATCTTACAGGTGCCGAAAGCACCAGCGCACTGGATATGGATTGGCAGGCCTCTGCCATTGTTTCAGGAGTGAATACTGCAACTCCGTTTTTCGGCATGAGCACAGGTGGTTATTTCAAGACCCAGAGCACTTATGGTTCAGCCGTGCGTGCTGAAACAGCCGGTGATTCAAGCCAGGCTGTTTATGGACTTGCCACCTCGGAAGCGGATGTTACAAACTATGGCGGATTCTTTCTTGCCAGGGGAGAACAGGCAAGGGCTGTTTACGGTGAGGCATCCTCTCCCGGCACGGACATAAAAGAAAATTTCGGCGGCTTTTTCAAAGCAGCAGGGTACAAGGGGAAAGGCGTTCATGGTGAGGCATCCGGCGCCTTGGGTATCGGAGTTGAAGGAACGGCCCAGGGCACAGGTGTTTATGGCCATGCCACAGGGGATGATAGCGGTTATGGCGGCTGGGGCGGACATTTCGTATCTGATGGCATAGATGGCACTGGTGCCGTGGCATCAGGCAAAAAAGAGGGCATTTACGGCACTTCAGAGCAAACAGGAGTGCATGGATCTGCAGTAAACTCTGCCTCATCAGGCAGTACTTATGGTGGATATTTTGAGGCACAGGGCCAGTCCAGTACAGGTGTGTACGGCCAGGGCAGTACTGGCGTTGAAGGGCATGGAACCTCTTATGATTTCTATGCATCCGGTAGCGGCGCTAACTATGCTCCGTTTACAGGTGCGCATGAGATAAAACTTGCAGATGATGTGCCTGAAAATGTGAAACCCGGCATGATTATGTCAGTTACCGGTGAGACCCAGGTCAGGATAGATAAGACGGGAAAAGTATCCATCTCCTCCACGCTTCCAACTGTAAGCCTGTCAGTAAAACCCAATGACAGGGCTGTTTTTGGTGTCTTTGTGGTGGGGACCCGGCTTATGGATGGCCACTGGTACAGGAAAACAGCGGGGGACCGGTTTGGAATGGTAAATGCGCTGGGTGAGGGCAGGGTATGGGTCACAGACCTGAACGGCCCCATAGAGCCCGGAGATTATATCACTACATCGGATATGCCTGGCTATGGGCAGAAACAGAACGATGATCTCCTTCATTCCTACACCGTTGGCAAGGCAATAGAGAAGGTGGATTGGGAAAACGTGGAAGATACAGTGGAGTTTAACGGAAGGATTGTGAAGATGTATCTGATAGCCGTGGTCTATACCAGCGGTTAAAAAAACCGTCACAGGCAATGCTGCCATGCTTGTCCATTCTCTGATGTTTGACTAATATTGCTGGCACAGTTGCTTATGCCTGAGCTGAGCGTTTCAAAATGTGGAAACCTGCTTTGAGCGATTGTTCGGATTTGCTTCATGTCCGTGAAATTGGAAGCTCAACATTCCCCACTTTCCTGTGCGCACAGTGCTGGAAACTGCAAAAGTGTATTGCTTTGCCCCTAAACAGGAACGCTTAAGACTAAATTGAGCGTTTCAAAATATGGAAAATTATTTTTACCAAAACATTCAAAGGCGTTATGTCGATTATAGCTTTCCAATTTTGAAACCTTTCGGGATTGTCGTCTTCACTGCATCTCCTTTGTCATCGGAACCCCATATAGCCGACTATAATGGGAATTCCTCTTTCGCGGATATGCTGTAAATCCGAACAATCGTTCAAATTAGCAATTGGTTGTTCAAAAGAAGTCGGAAAGAAAAATAATTTGATTTTTAGCTCTTGGGTATGGTATTATAGACCATATGGCTAAGGC
>WFRQ01000127.1 GCA_015486425.1 Deltaproteobacteria bacterium
GCTCAGATTTAGGTCAGGCTGAGTTGAACTGATTGAGCAAAACCGCAGGCGTAGCCGGGCTACGTTGAGGATTTTGTGATTGAAGTTCAGCTCAGGATGGCCTGAAGATGAGATGCGAAATCGGTAAGTTATTTTTGGACAGCCCCTAAGGTGGGGAGCATTCCCCGTTTGTCCCAATATCATAATGTGCTGCGGCTATATAAACTTTTTGAGACTGGTTCTGAAACTGTCCTGAGGTGTCGCGAACGTTATATGCAGGTTCTTTCGCAGAACAAGTCTCAAAAAGCCACACAGCCTCCGCAATAATAAAAAAGGCAGGACAAACAGGGAATGCTCCCCATTGTACCATGCGCCTTGTACTGCATCTCATGCACCTTGCACCTCATAGCGGTCAATGGTAAATTTACCCTATAAAATCATCACAATATTAACTGTTTCATCTTTCAGCGAGGTAATTTCAAATGCCGCATCCAAAATCTGCGATACATAATCACAGCCGTGTCTATAACCTGTTATTATGTGCTTTTATTACCATCTGCTTCTCTGCCGCCATATACGTTCCATCGCTGCGGGCAGAGAAAGGCGCCGCATATTCTGACCAGCAGGCCCTGGTTGACAATTGCGCCACCACATTCAAAAGCCTTATGACTGACCCCAATATGGGCTGGTTAAGGACCCATATACAGAGCGCCAAGGGTATATTCATCTGCCCGAGATACATGAAGGGGGCTTTCATATTCGGTGCTGATGGAGGTACAGGGGTTGTTCTCGGGCGTGACAACAGGCAAGGAGTGTGGAGCTATCCGGCATTTTACGGCATGGGCTCCATTTCCTTCGGGTTGCAGGCAGGAGCAGAGGTCTCAGAGATAGTGCTTCTGGTAATGACAGATAACGGGATGGATGCGCTGCTTTCCACTTCATTCAAACTGGGAGCTGACGCAAGTGTTGCAGCAGGCCCGGTAGGTGCAGGTGCCAAGGCCCAGACAACCGATATTCTTGCGTTTGCAAGGTCAAGCGGTCTTTTTGGAGGAATCAGCATTGAGGGAGCGGTAATCAGCTCAAGAGATTCGTGGAACAGGAAATATTATGGGCGGGACGTTCGCCCTGTTGACATCATAATCAGGAGGAATGTTTCAAACCCGGGGGCAGATTACCTGAGACACCTTGTATCCAGCACAATATCATCACAAAAACCAGCGCCTGCTCCGGCTCCAGCTCCTGCGCCTCAATCTGAACCTGAGAACGAACCTTCACACCACGTTGAGGAAGCTCCCATTTCCGACTCGCCGGCACCCGGCAACATATAACTCAGCACTTCCCGCGCATCTGTTATTGCGCATGTACATGGCTTAAAACAAGTATCGCGCCGCATAAGCGGCGCGATATTTTTCACGAAATTACTGTGGAATGAAAAATCAGTGAGCAGCCTCGTGAGCTGTACCTGGCATTGACGGAACCGCCTCATGAGCCGCTTCTGCTGCTGAGTCAACAGCTTCGTGAGTTTTGGTCTCAGCGGTTTCCTGGGCCTCTGATGCCTTTTCACTTGCTGCCTGTGCCGCCTCTTCGGCTTTTTCCTCTGCAGCCTTCTGGGCATCCTCCAATTTCTGCTGTGCTGCCTCCTTCATCTCCTCAGCCTGCTGGCTTGCCGCATCTACTGCCTGATGTCCAGCATCTTCCATTGACTGAGAAGTAGTCTCACTCTTTTCCTCTGTGGCCTTCTGAGTCTCCTCTACCTTCTTCTCCGCAGATTCCTTCATCTCTTTGGCCTCTTCACTGACTGCCTTCACAGTCTCATGGCCAGCTTCAACTGCTGCCTTTACAGCCTCATGCGCCTTTTCCTTTGCCTTTTCAGAATGCTCGTTGCTGCATCCAAGACATACCATCAGCAAAAGCCCCATTAAAATCACCAAAAATTTCTTCATGTCCTTCTCCTTTCAATTTGACCTTACAGTCGCGCTTTTGTGTTTTTCATCCATAATCATTTGTAATGCCTGGTTATAGATGAAAAATCATGATAAAAATTATTTATATTCTATATTTTTAACTTATAATGGTAAAGCTTTAATATTATCCATGTCAATAAGAAAATTTCATTATGCGCAAAACTTTCCCATAACAGTAACTGCTCACCCCTGACACATGTGGTTAACAGAGACTGTTCACCCCCAACCCATTTTCAACCCGACAGACCCGACCTGTATGGAAATCCATTCAAAAAACACCATTCAAATAAATCACGGCATGATTCAACATCCTCGCCACAATTTTGAATATAACATAATTAGAACGATTGTTCGGATTTGCTGAATTGCATGAAAAGCGCGAGCAAAAACTGTATATTTTAACAGAAAACAGCACTACAGAGACTGACCGAATTTACAAAGCCGCCTCTCTACCTCCACCCTTTTCAAAAAAAATGATTACGGACATCATATCCTGACACTGACGTCATGGACTTGTGCAAATATCATACCTGTCCTGTATCAAAGCAACACGGAGCGACTGAATGACCAGGAACGAGTATTGATCGATGATACAGATGATACAATTGAGACAGCAGCGAGCAGTTACACAGCAGCTATAGCAGGAGTTCTGTCCGGCATTCTATACATAAACGGCCTGACA
>WFRQ01000128.1 GCA_015486425.1 Deltaproteobacteria bacterium
TCCCATAACTGAGCCGGGCACTGATATTGTGACCTATCCGTCAGGATGTAAAGACGGCTGCAGACAGGAGTGCCCCGAGGTGAGCAGTACAGGGGAAGGGCTTGCAGGTGATACAATTGCTAATTTGAGCGATTGTTCGGATTTGCTGCATATCCGCGAAAGAGGAATTCCCATTATAGTGTGCGCTATATGGGGGGTTCCGATGACAAAGGAGATGCGGTGAAGACGGCAATCCCGAAGGGTTTCAAAATTGGAAAGTTATAATCGATGCGGCTCCTTTTAATGTCTTTATAAAAAGTGATTTTCCACATTTTGAAACGCTCAACTTAGGTAAAAGTATTTGAGGCATACACCACTGCCGGCAGCACAGTGGCTGAGAGCCAGATGGGGCCTGCCAGCGTGTCAATGACTGGTTCGCTGCCTTTTGATTAAGGGGCTGTCCCAAAATAAGTTGGATTATAGCGCGCTCAGATTTGGGTCAGGCTGGCCTGAAGATGAGATGCGAAATCGGCAAGTTATTTTTGGACAGTCCCTAAGGCTTTTTTCATCCAAATAAAATGACAAGAGGTCAGGAACATGAACAAGTTTTTTTTCAGGGTATTCCTTATTACGGCGCTTTTCATGCAGCTTATAATCTCTGCATCCTGCGTAAAACACCCGGCAGGTACCGGAGGAGAGCAGTCCATGTCTGACGCTACCCCCTGCGAACAGGCGGCTTCAGGATACACTGCCGCTGCTGCGGATCAGCAGGGAGAAATGCAGACAGCACAGGCAGCAGCAGAGCCAAGTGTATATCAAGGCGCATCGCCGTCAAAAGAGCCTTCACAAAATTTTGAATCCTCATCTGATAATGCCTCTGAGCTGAATGCCAGCATCCATGCCATAGCTGTGCAGATCATTGAGAATCTGCAGAGCGACCCTGGCACAGAGGGTGTTGTGGGCGTTGCAACATTTGTTGACCTGAACAACCTGTACCGTACATCACCTTTTGGCCGCTACCTTGCCGAGCAGCTCATGGGAGAGCTTCAGAGGGCAGGCTTTCACGTTGTTGAAGTGAGAAAGACCGACTCCCTTCTGATAAAGGAGCACTTTGGCGAGTACAGTCTGTCGCGTCAGATTGAAGAGATTGCGAGACAGACCTCGGCACGCATGATCCTCCTTGGCACCTACCTGGCAAAGGGGAACTACATATTTGTGAATGCAAGGCTGGTTTCAAGCGCTGACAGTACGGTTGCATCCTCCGCGCTGCAGATAATGGAAAAGGACAGCTTTATGAAAAAGATGCTGTGGCCTGCTGCTGCTCCCAGCACAGGACACGCTGTAAAGGTGCCCATCAAGGCTTTTGGCGAGCCCACGGAAGTCAGGATTATTCAGGGCTCATAGGGAGAATATCATGTGCGGATACCGTATGCTTCTGCTGTTAATGGCTGTGGCCATGCTGCCTGGCTTTACCGGCTGCACCCAGGGTGGAACCGGGCCTGAAGCCCACACGGCTGCTGTCATTCAGCACAGTAGTGATATGTTCAATGGAGAATTTCCCACCATATTCCACATAGCAAAGGGGCTTGCGGTTCAGCTCAGGACAAACATGCGTGGCGGTTCACTCTCTGAGCACCCCTGTGTTGTCACCACCTTTGCTGACATTGATAATCTCTCTGCCTCATCAAGATTTGGAAGGCTTATGGCAGAGGCCCTTGGCGCGGAACTTTTTACACAGGGAGGCAATGTCATGGACGTGCGTACAGCAGGCTCAATAATGCTTGCGCCTCGTCAGGGTGAGTTTAACCTGACCAGGGATACTGCCCAGGCAGCAGAAACCATTGATGCAAATTCCGTGGTGGTGGGCACGTATGCCGCAGGCAGGCACTCAGTGGCAGTGACAGTGCGCATGATTGACATTACCACCAGGGACGTATTATCTGTGGCAGTGACAGAACTCACAAGAACCGAGGCAGTTGATTCACTGCTGGAGGCCACCACCGCAGTGGCCGGACAGGGACAGCAGGCTGGACCCCCTGTTCCCACTGTGTATGATACTATATAGCAGCAGTGCCCCCCATACTGCCTGCGCTGCCACAAAAGCCTTTCACAGCGTAGAGACACAAGCATGAGACAATACCCTTTTAACAGCCTGCATATTCGTGCCTTCTCAATGCTTACAGTCATGCTCATGCTGTGGGGCTGCGCGCCTTCTTTAAAACAGTCAGGCAGGCTTGACCTGAACACCGATGTCTATATCCAGCCTGAAAACCCTGTTGAACTTTCAAACAGCAAAGTTCTTATTGCTCCCATATATCTCTACACCCCGCAGGCCAGAGACTGGGTACCGTCAGTAACAGGCCTGGTTCAGGATGTGTTGAGCCAGGAGAGAATATTCAAGGTCATAGTGCGTGGCAGCAGGAATTTTGATTCGCGTGAAACCCTGCTTGACCATGCAGGCATCAAGGGTTTTGATTACGTGCTGTTTGGCAGTATCCCGCCTGTGATATTCCCTGCAGGCAATACCAGCGGCTGGATAGGATTTGATATGAGGCTGGTGAGCACGGAAACTCAGGCTACCCTCTGGCACATGTACGGTCAGGCTTCCCTGATTCCGGCTCCAACAAAGTGGTCCATTCTGGGAGACGCGGCCTATGCAAAGGCCCCTTCCGTATCAGAAGGCCTGACGACAATACTGCACAAGATGGCCAGGATCATAAAATGCCAGGGCCAGGGAGAGGCATGTGACAAGCCAGCAGGGCATTAAATAACAGGAAGCAGCATTGCCTTACTGTGAGTTGGTAAAAGGAAAACGTGCATAAAAACCGGCGATTCACCCATATCTATGTTGAAAACAGGATACGAGGCCATGAAATTACCCATGCCATTCTCAGGCAGTTTCCCCAATCCTTCATAATTCCAATACATCACTACAAGGATGTATTTTCAAGGCCCGGGCAGGACTTTGCAGCACAGAAAAACTGCCAGCAGTTGATTCTTGCCAGGGGCAGGCCGCCGTTTCTCTATGGTGGTGCAGATGTATGCCCGTCCTTTGGAAATCCCAGATTTTATTATGCGTCAAGTGTAATGAACTGCATCTATAACTGCAGTTACTGTTACCTTCAGGGCATGTACCCCTCTGCAAACCTTGTGGTTTTTGTAAATATTGAAGATATCTTCAGTGAGATTGACAGACTTTTAAATTCTCTTGAATCTTCAGGTTTAAAGCCCGGCCATGAACTGCGTTCTGAGCGCCTTGCAGAATCAGAGCCGGGCGCTGGTGCATATGCGCCAGTGCTCTATCTTTGCAACTCCTACGATACTGACCTGCTGGCCCTGCGAGGTATTATACCGTTTGACAGGTACTGGCTGGATTTTGCAGCAA
>WFRQ01000129.1 GCA_015486425.1 Deltaproteobacteria bacterium
CTATGTTTCAGAACTCAGGTACCTTGAGGCAGGGGGCATGGAGCATGAAAAGGCCCTTCTCCAGGCAGGCAAAAACCGCATGAGGCCCATTGCCATGACTACCTTTGCGGCAATCTTTGCACTCCTCCCCCTTGCCCTTGGAATCGGCAAGGGTTCCGCCATGCTGACCCCGCTTGCAATTGCCATTATTTCCGGACTTTCAGTGCAGACATTTCTTGTGCTGCTCGTGCTGCCGGTGCTTTTGTCCCTGTAATCATCTACCTTTGCGCCTGCAGCAATGCCCCTTAACTCCTCTATAGAGGTGGGTGGAATAAAGATGAGCATTCTGTCCTTTTCTATGACTGTCAGCTTTTGTTGAGGCTTGAGATTAAGACGTTCCCTAACTGGTTTGGGGATGACGACCTGATATTTACTGGAAATGGTTGCCTGCACAATATTCTCCTTTGTACATCGATATGATTATCGTAAAATCTGCCAGGATGAATGTCAAATATAAGAAAAAAATGTTGTGTGAAAAGCGATTTCCCGTAAGTCGTAATTCCTTTTGCGTTCCTTGCGCCTTCGCGGTTCATTGCAAAATCTTTCAAATAGAGGCCTCTTCCCAGTCCTCAAGTTTGATCCCTGTTATCCTGCTGAACTCATTTATATTATGTGTAACCAGAATTGCGTCATGAGCCCTGGCTACCGCAGCTATCAGCATATCATTAGGGCCAATAAGCTTTCCCTGTGAAGTAAGATCCGCCCTGATAAGTCCATATTCTTCAGCACATCGATCATCGAACGGCAGGCTTGCAAGGGGAGCAAAAAAGAGTTTCAGACGATTCAAATTGGCCTCTACCTTCTGGCTATTGCGGGCACCAAAGAGCAATTCAGCCTTTACAATGCTGCATACGGCAATATCGGCAGGAGAATGAAGACGAAAATGGCGTTCAATTTCAGGCGATTTTTCGTTCAAAATATGAATACACACATTGGTGTCAAGCAGCCACATCTACTGAAAATCCTCTCTTTTCTCCAGGCTTCCCTGTTCAGGACGCTCAAGGGGCCTGCCTTCCCAGGAACCAAATACGTCAAAATAATTTTCTGGCCAGTCATCACCAATTTCTTTTTTTATAAGCCGTGCCAGATACTTTGAAACTGACAAGTGGGCATTATCAGCCTTTTGTTTGAGTTTGCGGGCTACTTGATCAGGAACGTAACAGTGGAGCTGTGCCATGAAAATCCTCCAAATATATTCTATATATTTACATAAATACTAATTCAGTAACTTGCATTGTCAAGATATGTGCACATCGTTGATATTCCACATAAGAGTTGGAAAAATTCCGGCCTCATCCTGAGACGGGCAGTTTCTCAGGAATACCGGGAAGCCATGATCGCCAAGGCGGTTGCCGGGAAATAGATGTCCGCGGCTGGTGCAAACAACGGGTGAAAGCGACATGAAGGACTCTGCTACCCTCCAGGGATACAAACAATGAATGGCTGGCAGAGCTGAAACAACGGCTGCTATCTGTCCAGGTCAAGGCCGCTGTTGCCGTAAACAAGGAGTTGCTGCGCTTTTACTGGTAGCTTGGGGCGGATGTCGTCCCAAAGCAGGCGGACAGCCTCTGGGGTTCCGGCTTTTTGAATAGACTCAACCGGGATATTATGGCGGAATTACGCTGGTTCCCAAACTCCAGTTTGGGAACTATGAAACGGAAGCTCCTGCTTCCCTTGTACTCATACAATGTCACATGCAGCAAGAGCGTATTTTCACGGTTCGTTGCGCCCGTATCGGAAATGGCTGTTGCCGAAAAAATAATACAGTACTGCAGCCACACACTACTTCCTGAGCAAAGTTTGGGTTTCAATAGCACTATTTCTATGCCTACGCTGATGCTACTGCTGTATTCTTCGGCAAGCAGACAAAATATTCCAAAACGTTTATCCAGCATGGAACATTACTTTTTACCATTAATTCTTCGTAATCAACGGATAGATCATGATAGAGTGTTAAATTGCGCAACAAGGTGAATAGAATCCGTAGTATCTTGTGGCCGATTGCTACGATCAATCGCTTGTGCCCCTTTGTTCAGATTAAAATGCCCCCTCTCATTCACCATACATATCAGTTATTAATTTTCGAAGCTGTGCTGCTTCACTCTTTGACAATGCATCAATTTTATTTCTCAGCCTCTGCTTGCTAATGGTGCGGATTTGATCAACCGCTATTTCAGACTTCTTTTTTGCACATGTTACCTGCAGGCGACTTCTCCACTTGGGATGCAGTTTTGAGGTTAATGGACAAATAACAACTGTTTCTAAATACTTGTTCATAACGTCCTGGCTTACAATAACTACAGGTCGTATTTTTTTTATTTCGCTACCGATTGTTGGGTTAAGATCAGCATAGTAAATATCATATCTTTTAATCGTCAATATTGGAATCCTCTAATCCGTCAAGCAAGGCCACATCAAGATCGCTCCAATCCTCTTGTTCCGCTGCCATGGCTTTGTATGTTTCTTCCCATGAAAATTTTTCATCATTCTTTTTCATCAATAACAAACCCTGCTCAGTTTCTTTAAGCAGCAGAGAATCACCAAAATTATATTTTTGCAGTAAAATTTTAGGGATACGAATACCTTTTGAATTTCCAATTGCTACCAGCTTAATATCTCTTGTGCGTGCTTGACTTTGCATTTTGGGGCTCCTGTGTGTTAAATTATTTATTATGTAATTACCGTAAATACTTTTAATGTGAAAGTCAACCGGCAGATTTCAAGCAGGCGTACCTGTCCTGCAATCACTTCATTCAAATCTCCCGCTATGGACTTAAGCCTGGCGGTGACGCGCCTCGTCAGCAAATTCGTCAACACTACAGACCTTCAACATTACAAAAAAGCAATATTCCGGCAATGTTCCGGTAAAGATGTCTTGTTATACTGATACATATTTTCGCAACAGGCATTTTCTAATTCATCTTAAGTCTCGGGCAAGCAATGAAAAAACAGTTCATATTTTGGGTGACAGCACTGTCAGTTTTGGCAGGCGCGGTCCTGTTGTTTGACAGGCTGCATCCCAATAGCCTCAGTTCTTTTGACGCTGAGTCTGTCAAAATAAATACCATTGAAACGACACTGCCTGAGCTTCGTAATTTTTCCGTGCGCCTTCGCTGGTTCGGGACTGTTGAAAGCAGGGAAAGAGTTGAGATCAAACCTGTAACAGACGGCGGAATTATGGCTGTCAGGGTAAAGGATGGCGCTCATGTAAAATCAAATGAACCGCTGTTTGTCCTTGGAGGTGAAACCGCTGGGCATGAAAAGGAAATCCTCAGGACAGAGGTATCATCCCTGGAGAATCAGGTCGCCCTTATGAAAGATGTGGTAAGGAGCAGGAGTTATGCCGCATCAAAAAAACTGACCACACAAGAAAACCTGGTGGCTGCAAAGGCCAGGCTTGCCGCATTGCAAGGCCAGTTAGCCACCGCCCGCCAGAAACTGGCCACACTTAATGACTCACTCCTTATTCGTTCACCAATGGACGGGATATTTACTGACCGCCTTGTAAGCCAGGGGCAGTATGTGACAAGGGCTACACCTCTGGCAGACGTTATCTCTGATGACCTGCGCATCACAGCCAGGGTGTTTGTTCCGGCAGACACAGACCTCAATGGTAAAATTGTGATAGTGCATAATGCACCCGGGAAAGACGCAGAAGGCAAAATATCAACGGTTTTACCTGCACAGACCCCTGATGGCGCAACAGTGGTATGGATTGAGGGGCGTGAAATCAGCAATTCCATGAAGCCTGGGGAAAGTGTCTCAGGATGGATTGTAATTAGAAAGTATAGAGCGCTTGCAGTGCCTGAAGATGCCGTGCTCAGGGATGATAAGGGGAAAACATTTGTAGTTGTTAAAACAGATAAGGGATACAGGAAAGTAAGGGTCAGAACCAGGTCTGTTCAACATGGATGGTGTGAAATTGCGTCAGGAGTCGGACCTTCAGACAAGGTAATAACCCGGGGCGCCTATGAAATATTTAACCGCGATTTTTCAAGCAGCTACAGGCTCATAGACTGAAAATCCGTACTGCTCACAGGGCATGGCATCTACGGCGTTACCTGACTCTTGAAATAGACGATTGAAGTACAGAAACTACGTCCGCTCGTCCTCCGCCTTGTATCTGCAGCACCCTGTGAGCAGATACAGAAGAATTTGCACTGACTTATTGAGAGTCTGTTTTTTTGGCCATGCTGAAACACTTCATAAAACACCCGGCGCCAATGTTGCTCATCCTGATCATGCTGATTACAGGAGGCATCTACAGCTATACAAGGCTTCCGGTTGACCTGTTCCCCAACCTCAATTATCCGCTTATCAATATTATCACACATTACCAGGGCGGTTCTGCTGAAGACATGGAAATACTCATTACCAGGCCCATTGAGGCACAGATGCGCTCCCTCCAGGACGTGAGGCGGATAACATCCGAATCAAGGCCTGGTCTTTCATCAGTGACAGTGGAGTTTAACTGGGGAATCAGCAGCAGGGATGCCAGGTCCCTTGTCTCCCAGGCCCTTTCAACAGCCCTTCCGGCCCTTCCCCGGAATGCAACGCCTGTTATGGAGAACCTGGGCTCCACCCTTCAGAACATCGTAAAATACGGTGTGCTCTATGACAGCAATACAGACCCTGGAGAACTTAAGAGCCTCTTCCAGCTTAAAATAGCCAACTACCTGAGAACGGTTCCAGGGGTCAACCGCATCGAGGTGATCGGTGGCGAACAGAGCGCGTATATAATACATCCTGATGCCCTGAAACTTTGGCGAAACAGGCTTGATTATACCACAATCGCCGGGAAAGTTGCCGCAAACAACCATCAGGTAATGGCAGGTTTCATGAGCATGTGGCACAGGGATTTTGCTGTTACCGGCAGGGGAATGATCAGGGACATTGATGACCTGCGATACGTGGGGATCAACACCGCTCCGGTTTTTCTTAAAGACGTTGCCAGGGTTGAAAAGGGATTTATGCCAAGGCGTTA
>WFRQ01000130.1 GCA_015486425.1 Deltaproteobacteria bacterium
AGCAGCCCTGAAATACAGGGCTTCGCTGTTACCGGGCCGCAGTGCAAGAAGTTCATCAAGGGACTTGATTGCCTCAGCATATTTTTTTGCCTTCATGGCAAGCCTGGCCTTTACCACCACGGTTACCAGTTGCTGCATCTTGGGGTCAGGAATACCTGCGGCAGTTTCAAGGGCCTTCTCAGGCTTGCCCTGCTTCATGTAAAAATCCGTAAGCGCCATGTATGGCCTGGAATCTTCAGGCCCTGCCTTGACTGCATCACCAAACGCCTTTTCAGCGCCTGAAAGATCACCTGACTGCGACAGCACCTGGCCCTTTAAAATCAGCAGATCAACATTGCCGGGCTTTGAGGCCAGGAGTTCATCACACAGGCTCACTGCCTGATCAGGTTTTTTCTCAGCCATATAAACCGCAGTGAGAAGCCTGGCAGCCCGGATGTTATCCGGGGCCTTTTTCAGTACACTGCGAAATGCCTTTTCCGCCTCACTGTATTTTTCCCTGGCAGCATAAATCCGTCCCATGAGCAGAAGCAGGTCTGTATTATCCGGCGCTGTTTCAAGGGCCCTCCTGCATTCTGTTTCTGCGGAATCGATCCGTTTCATCCTGAGCAGCGCTGAGGCATGCAGGTAAAGCCCCCTGGGGTCTGCAGGCCTCACGGAAAGCACCCTGGCGCTCTGCTCAAGGGCTGTTTCAGGCTGATCCTGCATAAGTGCAGCCTCTGCCATGAGGAGCCTTGCCTGCCATGCCTGCGGCTGCTTCTCAAGCACTACCGAAAGGTCATCGCTTGCCATGGCAGGCCTGCCCATTCTCAGGCGAACCAGTGCCCTGAGATATAGGGCATCCACGTTATCAGGCATGTTCTCTACTATGCGGTCAAGAGAGGCAAGGCTCTCCTCCATGGCGCCATTCCTGAAATCTATCTTTGCCTTCACCAGCAGCGCAGCAGGAAAATCAGGGATCTTTTTCAGCACTTCGGCTGCAAGCCTGGATGCCTCATCGACCTTGCCCTGCTCCAGCAGCAGGCCGGCAAGCCTGGATTTAAGCACGGGATTATCCTTTGAAACAGCAAGGGCCTTGCGCAGATCTTCCACTGCGGCATCCACGTTTCCTGATTTTGCTCTGAGCTCCGACAGCATGGCAAGAAGCGTGCTGTTTTCCGGGAACCTGGACATGGCGCCCTCCAGCACCTTCTGAGCTTCATCTAATCTTTTTTCCTGCACGTAAAACTTTGCAAGCAGAATGACGCCGTTGGCATTTTGGGAATCGGCTGCAGCAAGGGCCTTGAACTCACGCTCTGCCGCTGCCTTGTCACCGCTTGAATTATAAAACGATGCCAGGGCAAGCCTGCTCCTGAATTTTTCATTGTCATCCTTTGAAAGGGAAACCGCCTTTTTAAGAGCCTCCTCGGCCCTGTCCTGCTCCCCGCCTGCCACATATGCCCGCGACATGGCCAGATAGACCTGCATATTTTCAGGCTCGAGTTTCCGGGCCTTGCGGAAAAGCGTCATTGCGTCTTCAAGTTTTTTCTGCTGCACCAGCAGAGACGCCTTGAGCAGAAGGGCATTGACATTGTCAGGTTCCTTTTCAAGTACAGCATCAACCTGTTCTTCAGCCTTGTCATTCTGCTTGGCAAGCACAAAAATATTGGCAAGCTTGAGCCTTGCATCAATATTGGCTGGATCAAGATCAACTGTTTTCTGGAGCTCGGCAAAGGCACTCCTTATATCCCTGAGCTCAAGGTATGCAAGGGCAAGCTGATAGTGGGCAGGTGCATAGGAGGGGTCAATCTGCACAACATTTTTAAATTCAATCACCGCTTCCCTGTACTTGGCATTCTGAGCATACTCTGTGCCGCGCTTGAAATGGGAAGCCTTCTTCTCCTCAGGGCTGCTGCATCCGGAGAAGGCAGCGATAAGCAGCACTGCAGTGAGAAGAGAAAAAATTACCATGCCACAACTGCCTGTCTTTTTCATTGACCAACCTCCTTGTGAACTGAACTGAGTGGTGCGATTATCTGCGGTGATTTGATTTATCCCTGGATTGAACAATTCATGTTATCTGGTCATGATGCCTTCAGAGAAGACTGGCCGGTACTTTCAAGAACACTCATCCAGAAACGACTCTTTAGATTTACCATCTTGCGTTTACTTATAGCTGCGGAAAGCGGAACGTGTACATAACGATCATTCCAGTAACTCACCATCATGGCTGTCTTGCCTGCCATGGCAGCATGCACCGCGTTCTGACCCAGGTTGCCGCAGTACAGCCTGTCATCTACGTTGGCAGGAACACTTCGGATAATATAGCTTGGATCAATGTAGCGCACAAAGACCTCCTTGTTCACGTTCCTGAAATGTTCCTTTATCCTGTCCCGCATGAATATGCCGATATCTCCAAGCTTTAGATTGCCGGACAGGTCCCTGCCCTGCTCCGGACCGCTTACATACTTCTGCCCGGCCCCCTCGGCCAGCACCACAACGGCATGTGACCTGGCATCAAGCCTTTTCTCAAGGGCATCAAGAAATCCCCCTGGACCATCGAGATCAAAATCGCTTTCGGGAATAAGGCAGAAATTCACTTCTCTTAAAGCCACAGTGGCTGCGGCCGCGATGAAACCTGAGTAACGCCCCATTACCTTAACGAGACCAATACAGTTAGGCGCTCCGGTTGCCTCTGTGTGCGCGCAGCGTATTGACTGACATGCCATCTCCACGGCTGTCTCAAAGCCAAATGTCTTTGAAACAAGGTAGATATCATTGTCAATAGTCTTGGGAACAGCAACAATTGATATTTTAAGCCCCCGTCTCCTGACTTCATCGGCAATTCCTGCTCCTGCCCTGAATGTTCCATCCCCTCCTATTATAAAAAGTATTGAAATCCCCAGCCGCTCCAGCGTATCAACTATGACATCAACAGGCTGGGGACCGCGTGAAGAACCAAGAATTGTCCCTCCATACTCATGGATGCCGTTCACGCTCTGTACGGTGAGTTCCATGGGGGAAAGACCTGATTCAGGGTTGAAGCCTCTCAGACCGTACCTGATACCATAGATGTATTTTGCGCCATACCCGTAGTGCAGGGTAAGCACAATGGAGCGGATAACGTCATTTATGCCAGGGCACAGCCCGCCGCATGTTACAATGGCGCTTTTAAGACCTTCAGGATTAAAAAATATTTCCTGACGCGGCCCGGCAAGCTCAAAAGAGGCAGGTGCAGTGCCTGCTTGCAGATTTTCCTCCAGATTTTTCACCGAAACCCTGGCAAGCACGCGGTCACTGTCGGACACAAAACAAGAATAGGATTTCCCCTGCAGAGGAGAGGGAATTTCAGGCGGTCCCAGCATATCAATGGTGGTATCAAGGGAAAAATCTATTCCCAGTTCATCTATAAGATCTACTTTGGTATCACATGCCATGCCTGTATTATCTTCCATTGCTTTTCTCCTTCACCACGTGCCAGATTGAATTTCAAACAATTATATGACCATATCAACGGCTCGTCAAAATTTGCATATAATCCCCCATGAGCAGAAAGCAGGGGGAAAAATCATACAGACAGCACATGCCTTGCAAGCGCCTGGCGTGTGGGTGTTTCCAGGCTGGAGTCAAGAAACGCCTCTGGAGTGCCGGAAAACATCAGTTCCCCCCCGAACCTTCCGCCGCCTGGTCCAAGGTCAATAATCCAGTCAGCAGCGCTGATCACATCAAGATTATGTTCTATTACAATCACAGTGGCCCCCTTTGCCGCCAGCTTGTGCAGATGCTCTACCAGCAGTGCAACATCCTTTATGTGCAGGCCCGTGGTTGGCTCATCAAGGAGATAGAGCGCGGAAACATTCCCTGCAGAAACCAGCTCCCTGACCAGCTTGAGCCTCTGAGCCTCACCGCCTGAAAGCCAGGGAGAGGGCTGACCAAGGGTAAGATAGCCCAGCCCCAGGTCGCACGCAGCGGACATTATTCGAAGGATTCGGGGCACGGGCCTGAAAAACTCCCTGGCCTCCTCAATGGTCATTGCAAGAATATCCGCAACGCTTCTTCCCTTCCATTTTATATCCAGCGTACCTGTTTCAAACCGGCTGCCTCCACACTGCTCACACAGCACATATACATCAGGCAGATATCCCAGGCTTACCCTTACACTGCCCTGGCCTTTGCACTCCTCGCATCTTCCACCCTTGAGATTAAAGGAAAAACGCCCTGGAGAATATCCCCTGTTTCTGGCCTCCGGGACCCTTGCAAGCAGGTTCCTGATCTCGCCCCACACCCCTGTATAGGTGGCAGGACAGGAGCGTGGTGTTTTCCCTATGGGAGAGTGGTCAACAACCACCACCCTTTTTATTGCCTCAGCACCATCCATGCCCCTGCAGCCCGGAGGCGAGCCGTCTGAACCGCTCAATGCGTGACGGACAGCGGGAGCAATCACCTCTGAGACAAGTGTACTTTTACCTGCTCCGGACACACCTGTCACCACTGTTACCGCCCCTGAGGGAAAGTTCACGTCAATGCCCTTGAGATTCCTGACTGCTGCCC
>WFRQ01000131.1 GCA_015486425.1 Deltaproteobacteria bacterium
ATTCCTTTTAATACCGGCTGTGCGGCATTACCTACCCTTGTCTGGAAGCTGGAGCTTCCGGGTATGCGTTCCCAAACTGGAGTTTGGGAACGAGCAAAACCTGCCGGAATGACCGAGTTGCAGGTAGTTCAGATCGTCATCCCCGAATGTAATTGTCGGGGATCCAAGCTTTTTACCAGCACTTATTGAGAAGTTACGATGCTTGAAGTAGACGCTCGAAGTACGGGAAGTACGACTTCGCCGCCTTGCATTTGCAGCACCCTCTGAGCAGATACGTGTCAAAAAAAATTGTTGTGTGAAAGGCAACTTTCCGTTATGGGAATTCATCCTTAGAGGGCAGTGAGCAGTTACCAAACGGGAAATGCTCCCGCCGGTGTGTGCATTGTCTATTTAAGATTGACTTCAACAGAAGTTGCTGGAATCGCTGGATTGCGCTCCCTGCTTCCTGGCTCCACCATAAAGATGCGCGTTGCATCCACATGCCCCTGTTCTACCAGGTGATTCTCAACCGCATCTGCCCTCTCAATGGCAAGGGTGCGAAGGTCTCCCTCTGCTGGTCTGCAATAATCCCGAAGCATCCTCTCCATCACAGGTACAGGCTGACCCTTTACAAGGCCTATAAAATTTTTCTCTTTTTTTATTGGCGCCTCATCCCAGGCTTCTTCAAGGTATTCCTCATACTCCTCTGGTAAAACAATCACATCCTCTATTTTCACCTCTGCCTGCTTACCACTGTCAAGGTCATCATACTTTGCCTTTTTAAGGAGCATGTTGAACCTGTGCTCTTCCATGGCACTGCTGTCCGCTTCATTATCATAGCTTCCCATGAGTTCCACCTTAATTGCCGGATGCTCAACAAGGGCCTGTGCCATGACCTTGAGCTTTTCAGTTTCTGATTCCGGAATTTCACTGCTTCCAGGATCAAAACGGATATAATCAAGCTCCTCACCACCGCCAAAGGCTGCGGCTATGAGCGAAAACGGTGAAGTAGCCGCCTTCATAATTATATTTCCAATAATCTGAAAGACAGTTCCTGCAATACTGAATTCAGGGCTGCTTATATCACCCTCCACAGGAATATCTAACTTTATCTGTCCGTTTCTGTCAGTAAGAAGAGTAACAGCAAATTTAACAGGAAGGCTGGTGGCTGTTTTGTTCTTAACTTCATCCCCAAGCGTAAACTGATCAAAATGGATAACGTTTGAGGCATCAAGAGAGCTGCCGTCAATCTTATAATGCAGGTCAATGTCCAACTTACCCTTTGATATAAGATATCCGATATATTTGGCTGCATAAGGAGTAAACCTGCTCATGCCCACGTCCTGAACCTTTATATCAAGGTCAATAAAACGTGGCTCTGTCATGGGGTTTACTCTGCCGGTAATCAGAAGGGACGCATTGTTATTTACCACTGCCCTGATAGAAACATCGGCCCGTGTCCCAGGCTTGTTGGAAAGGCCCTTGAAATCAGCGTTTACCCTTGTAAGACTGGCTGAAAAAGGAGGTTTGATACTGTTATCAACAAATTTTATCCTGCCATTTCTTGCCTTGACGAGCCTTATGTTAATTACCGGCGGAGGGGATGGAACAGCTTCCACTGACTTAGTCTTACGGCCCCCTGCCCTGCTGGAACCAGTAATATTTTCCCCTGACTCTTTTCCGGCTTTTTCTGCAGCGCTCTCCTCCTTTGAAGCCTTTCTTATTCGTGTGAATATCCTGCTCATATTGAGCTGGCCTTTCTTGTCAAGCACTACAAGTTCATTTGTGCCATCTATAAGCAGTTCATCAATATTCAGCACAAAGGGCTGGCCCACAACCATATCAAGCCCCTTTACCCGAAGGGCCTTCCATGTATTGAAACGCTGCCCTGTGGAGACATTGTATGCAGAAACATTTGTGGCCGAGCACTCTCCCCTGAGGGCAGTGACCACGCTGCCCTCACTGTCGCGTGCAACATCTATGGTTCCCTTCCAGTTAAAATCACCGTCCCTGAGATTGATGGGGAATATCTCCACGATGTAGCCGTGAAATATGGCAAGCGGCAGATTTTCCACACGTGCATCAACATGTACTTTTTCTGCAGAGAGGTCAGAATCCCCCTGGGCATGAAGCTTTCCACTCTTGTTTATCCCGGTATCAATTGAAAAACTGAACCGTGAACCTGGTGCCGTGTCGATATTTTCAACTTCAAGAGAAACAGGAGACAGCTCGACCTTTACAGGTGTTTCCGGGGCTTCATCAACAAACTGTACAGAAGATGAATCAATACCAAGGTGGGAGAGGATAACCCTGAAGGACTTTGTATTATCCGTGACGGATGAATCCTCAGGACCCCGCCCCTTGACACCGGTTCCAGTGGCAGAGGTATCAGTGTCCTTATCCTGCTGTGCCTTTACGATACCTGCGAGGTTGACTCCACCTGATCTGAAATGAGCCACCCTGACCATGGCGCCTGAAAGAGAAACATCCGAGATCACAAGGGACCTGGACGCGGGATTGAATTTATCCACAAGAACCCGTAACTGCTTGGCAGTCACCAGTTCCCTGTCCCTGTCTGCACCGCTGATACCAAGGTTACGAAGCTCCAACGCAATATTTGAAAAATTGAGTCTCGGGGATTTCGACGACTCATTTACCCTGACCTGTATTCCTGCATCAAGATCAACAACACCACTGTTTACTGCCCCATTCAGAAACCTGGAATACCACGGCGAATAACCGGGAAGACTTATACCATGAAGGGAAAGTGCGGCATTAACAGAAAGCGGGGACAGGGCCGCTGTGCCCTTTATCTTGAACTCTTCCCCGCCCGATGCTGCAAACGAACCGTTAAAGGAGGCTGATTCATCAGTTGCGGTTGAGATATTCTCAGCCTTCAAGGTAATGTCAGAGACTGTCCGCTTGAACGGCACCCCATTGGAATCATCTGAAAAATCCACTCTTCCGTCAGTAAGCTCCAGCAGATCCACCCTGATTTCCGGCCCGGCGTCAGATGATTTACCCTGGCTGTTATCATTCTCTTCTGCTGCGCGCCCCTGGGAGGCCGCAGCCTTCTCCTCTGTATTGCTCACAAGCCTGGCAAGATTCAAATTGCCGCTTCTGTCTCGTTTAATGGTTATGGCAGGTGAAATAATGGCAATTTTCCTGAGATGGACTTTCTGATGCATAAGATTGGATGAGATAATCTCTGCATTAAGGCCCTTTAGAGAGAAAATTTCCTCAGAAGGCTTTTGCATACGCACTTTAACTTCACTCACCCCTGCCGTGCCCTCTAAGGAAATAACCGGCGTGCTGTCAACTAACTGAACGAAAGACAGGGTAACATCGCTGTTTAAAAGACCAGATACAATGCTGAAATTGCAAAAATCAGGGATATAACCCTTGAAACGGGTAAGATCAAGGTCATTGATATTGATATCAAGCCGGGTCTCTCTGCTGTTTATAAAGGGTTTTGAAGACCCTGCAAATTTCACGGCTGCCCCGTCAAAGACAGCTTCGAAACGGGGTTTTACGTATATATCCACCTTGTGCGCCATGTTGGAGATGAACGGGATGGCCACATTGATATCGCTTACCTCATGGGCCATATTGCCCTGCAGATCCATCACCACAAGCCTTCCCTGATTTATTACAATATTGTCCAGGGAAAAATAAAATGGCCGTCCCTGCTCCTCCTCCTTTTTTTCCGTATCGGCAGGAATCAGGTCATCAAAACTGAAACGACCATCGGCATACCTGGTAAAACCAACAGAAGGCTCATCAAGCCGGATTGAAGAAAGAATAAGGGCACGTTTGAATAGTGAGGCAGCTTCCAGATTTACGGTAAGCCCCCTGAATGAAACAAGATGGCCAGGGGCGTCACTGCGGGCCAGGCTGAAATCATGTATGCGCAGTTCAAGTGTCCAGGGATTGAACTCCACCTTGCCAACCACTGTATCACGGTGAAGAAGGTTGGAGAGCTGTTTTTCAAGCACAGCGCTGGTAACAGGGGGAAGAAGAAAAAAGCCTATAAGAGTCCAGACAAGGCAGGCGGTAACGATCCAGAAGAGTACCTTGTGCCAGAGGGCAAGCTGCCGCCATATTTTTCTGATATTTATTTCAGCCATGGACTCACATAAATACTCATGAAGCGCATGGATGGCTCATCAGGCTGACTCGCAGATCCTGTCCAGTATATCCTTCAGTTCCAGCAGCCGATACGGTTTGGGCATGGATGCCACAAAACCATAATCCTTATAATGATCCATCACAGGCTGTTCTGAAAATCCACTTGACACCACAAGTCTGGCCTGGCTGTCCATCTCTATGATTAACCTTGCTGCCTCAAGACCTCCCATGCCTTCACATATGGTCAGATCAACTATAACAGCACAGTATGGCGCCCCCTGCTC
>WFRQ01000132.1 GCA_015486425.1 Deltaproteobacteria bacterium
CCACAGGCACCGCACTTCCTCAATTTTATCCATACTCTTATTACTGTTTTTTCTAACCTTCTCAAATACTGCTCTGTGCAGAGAAGGTGCAGATGCGGAACATGACGCCCGAATTCAAAAGGCGGTGCAGGAGGCCTATGGAAAATACCGGAATGATAACAGGGGTAAAAATGCAGATTACATCAAGGCCCTTGCCGAAGTAAACCCTTCCATTTTCGCTATTTCTGTTGTGACTGCAGGCGGGAAGGTATTTGAGGCGGGAGACAGTGGTGCCGCAGTATCCATTCAGTCCATCTCAAAGGTATTTACTGCATCCCTTGTTATGCAGGATCACGGAAGCGACTTCCTGAGGGAAAAAATCGGAGTTAACGCCACTGGCCTGCCATTTAATTCCATTATTGCCATAGAACTTCATAAGGGCAGCGCCAGCAACCCGTTTGTTAATGCTGGTGCCATACAGGCAACAAGCTGGGTAAATGCCGCGGATTCAGCAGAGCGATGGGCAAGAATCAAGGCCAACATGGATGCTTACGCAGGCCGGGTTCTGCCGTTTAACAAGGAGGTGTACAAATCCGAGCTAAGCGACAACCAGCGCAACCAGGCCATTTCAAAACTGCTTGACGCCTATGGGCGCATGGGCTCTGACCCCCTGGAGGCAACCACGGTATATACAAGGCAATGTTCCGTGGGCGTTACCTCCCATGACCTTGGTGTTATGGGCGCATGTCTTGCAAATCATGGCGTGAACCCTGTCACACAAAAGCGTGTCCTGAACAGGGAATATGTGTTGGGCCTCCTTGCTGCAATGGCCACTGCGGGACTTTACGACAATTCCGGAGACTGGCTTTACGTTACAGGCGCACCTGCCAAGAGCGGGGTAGGTGGAGGCATGCTTGCGATTATTCCGGGGAAACTTGCCATAGGTGTGGTCTCCCCACCTCTTGACAGTTTTGGAAACAGTGTCCGCGGGCAGGAAGCCATTATTTACATAATTAAGAAACTTGGACTGAACCCATACAACCAGTAGGGAGATCAGGATGAGACTATCCAGTTTGATACTGTCAGTGGCATTGGTGCTGCTGTGCCGCGCTCCTCTCAAAGCAGCAGATAATGAAACTCGGTTATGGAATGAGGCCGAACAGGCTGATCACGTCTATGAACCTGTGCAACACAGGGAACCTGCGGGGCTCAATTTTTTCAAAGGCTGGAAATTTTCAGGGGATATCCGTACAGGCTGGGTCTCCTATGATTACGGCAACTCCCCAAACAACCCCCGTCCTGAGATAAACAAGGGGCATCTTGACTCCCATGGCTACTACTTTATTCCCAAGATATCCCTCAGCACACCGGAATTTTACGGTTTTTCTGCAAAAGTTACCGGCGCTGCAGTGACAGATTTCGGTGTAAACGACCAAAAATGGGAAACACGCACCTTTGCCTTTGGAGACAATGGCGACCCGTACGCCATACTTCAGGAGGCGTATGTCGCGTACAGAAACAGTGGAAACGAGGTGGTTGCAGGGGCCAGGGAGATATCAACCCCAATGGTGGATGCTGATGACTGGTATCTCCTGTCCAACACCTTTCAGGCTGCCTACTATGTCAACCGTATGCTGGATAACTTTACCGCAGCCTTTGGCTACTTCTACAAGATGGCCGGGCCCTGGGACAGCGGCTCAGACGGTGCAAATTACCGCTCCATGTCAGATGCAAGTTTCGTGACGCCTGAAGACAAGGAAAACGCTGATAACAGCGGGATATTTACCGCTGCGTTCCAATTCAAAAATGAATCACACGATCTGCAGATATGGGAATATTATGCAACTGACCTCTATAATACTCTGTTCATGCAGTACGACTTCAGGCACAGATACAGGAGTCTGAACTATAACGCCGGGCTGCAGTTTATAAACTTCAAGGAAGTTGGCGACCTTTCCCACAATGACTACTCTGAGATCGACTACAGTATTTTCTCCCTAAAGTTGGACGGCGAGCTGGATTTCGGCCTGGACTTCGCCACAGGCATGAGTTTTTACACAAATGGACCAGGCACAGCGGAAACACTTGGGGCATGGGGAGGGTATCCCTATTTTGCCAATGGCATGATATTTCATTTTTTTGACGCAGGTTCCCTGCGGAATGCCAACAGCTACAAGGCACAGATTGGATTCAATTTCTCAGGGCTTGGATTAGATGGGCTCTGGCTGGGCACGCGTTTTACCTGGTTTGATCTTGACTCGGACTATTCCCATACTGTCTCCGGACAGTCCCAGGACAGCATGTCCATGACAGGGGTCAGACTGTCTTATAAAAATCCACAGGGCTTCTATTTCACAGGCACCTATGAAACCGTTGCCCTTGACCATGAAAAAAATATCTCCGCACTGCGGTTAATAGGCGGGTTTACATTTTAGTACAGCCCCTATGTAGCGGCTTTCTGCAATATTTCAACCATTCGCCTGTAATGTGAACCTTTCCAGTATATGCGCCTGCAGTCAGGGCATATTTTAAAGCTGTTGTAGTATTTTTGTGTGAGCGGCTTGAGACGATCCATGATCTGCGCCTTGCTGGCATTGTCAAGCAGGGTATTACATTCAAGACAGCGGGAGAAGGGTTTAAGATCATCCTGAAGGCCGTACAATTTGATCACTTCGGCCAGTTGTTTTTCAGGCTGCTGTTCCCGGACAAGGTGTCCCCATGCGATATTTTTTCTCTTAAGAAGCTCCCTGCTTCGACTGAGCACTATCCGTTTTTCTGCTTCAGCCACATCAGCGCATTGGGCCTCATCAGCCTCTTTGTCATACCATGTATCAAACCCTGCCATGCGCATCAGC